>CACZNO010000102.1 GCA_902782505.1 uncultured Erysipelotrichaceae bacterium
AAAAAAAGAATTCCGTTATACGGAATTCCCTGAATTTTCTGGCGTCCCCGATGCGATTCGAACGCACGACCTACCGCTTAGGAGGCGGTTGCTCTGTCCAGCTGAGCTACGGGGACAGCGCACTTATTATACAACGGTTCCCCGTTTTGTGATAGACTAACCGTGATAAAGAAATCAAGGTGAAAACATGCGAGCTTTATATAAGAACCAGATCGTCGACTACAACGACGGCAATACCGAATTCGTAAAGGAATTCAATGACCAGATCCATTGTTACGGAGCCGTTGTCTATAACTACAGCGACAATACCTACCAGTATGTGAAACGCTTTGAGGACATCGCGTTCATCAACGATTTATATCCCTGGTATTTCACCGTACGTCCTTCCCGCCTGCCCAAGGGAATCGACATCGAAATGACCTATGAATTTGATCCCGAAGCGTATAAGGACGACGAAAAGATCACAGCTTTGTGGGAGGAAGCCAAAGAGGAAGGCCAGCCGTACTTTGACTATACCGAAGACGGCGAGATCTTCGAAAAGGAAATCATCCCCCTCTCCGCTTCCCCGACCAAACACACGGTCTGGATCCTGGATTGCGAAGGAAGAGACTTCCTGGAAGACCAGGATACCTTATGGATCATGCCTGTCATCAAATATCTGCCGATCGCGAAGGAAGTCATCCGCGATCATACCGCCGAACCGTTTGAAAAGGACGTCCCGTTTTTCTAGGACGTCCCTTTTTTATTATTTCGACTTAATGTATTGGTCCACCCAATATTCAAGATATTCAAAATCTCCGATTCCCGCGTCAAATAAAGCCTGATGGAATTCCTTTGCGCTGAACTTCTTACCCAGCGCACTTTCCGCTTTCGCGCGCAGGTTCTCCACTTCGGTCATGCCGACGCTGTACGGCAGATAGGTTCCCGGATCATCGATGGCGGCGCCGTAGAAGACATCCGCATAGGACCTGTCGTAGAAGCTCCCGATGAAATCCCCAACGGCGTTCATGTCCGCGTCTTCATAGTTGACCATGATATCCACCACTCCCATCACCAGATAGAAGAAGATGTTGTCGATTTTGATGTACTCCTTCGCCGCAGCGTCTTTCATACTGCAGTAATCAATGGCCAAAGCTTCCACATACATTGCCCAGCCTTCGGTATACCCGATAAAATCCATGACCGGCAATAACGGATTGCGGTTATTGGTGTATTCATACGTGATCTGGAAACAATGCCCCGGATACCCTTCGTGCGCCAATACCGGATATAACGGTGAATTCGATCCCGGATTGACCTTGATCACGTTGCCTGTCACCGCGTCATCCAAAGGCGGAATCAGGTAATAAGCCGCAACGGAATCGGAAGCTACGGACGGATCCAGGTAGTTGATGGAATAGGTCACATCCGCCTGCGCCGGGAAATCCGCATCCATCTTGGAACGGATAAAGGCCAGGATCTCTTCCGGTTCTTCGTATCCGAAATCCGGATTGTATACCGCGTCAGCGTCACGGACCGAGGAGGCGGCTTTCTGTAATGCGGTCAGTTTTTTGCGCAAGGCCGTCATCAGAAGCTTTTTCGCTTCCACCGGCGTCATATTCGAACTGGTTTTCTGTTTCAATAACGCTTCGTAGTATTTTTTCCCTTCCGCGCTGGTAAAACGCCCGTTGGAGGTTGTTTTACCGATACGGTCCTGATAGTATTCCCGGATCGCTTCATATCCGCGCATCAGCGGTCCGTCGGAAGCTTCCGTGATCTGTTTCTTGTAGGATTCCTTCTGTTCGTCATTCAGGAAATCACACGCGTCGATCTGGCTGTTGATCGCAAAGGCGACTTCGTTATCTCCCTTGGAATCCAGGAAACGGTCTACCTGATCCAGGATTCCCTGCATCGTGCTGGCGGCCTGTTCAATGCCGGACTGGGCTTGTTTTCGCGTATACTCCACCGCATCCTTCAGATATTTTTCGGATTCGTTCAGATAGGTAATCATATCCTTGATGTCCTGTTCGTCGCGGATCACGAATTCCGTGAAGGTTGTCAAAAGGTTGACGTTGGTGCCGTTGGGCGAGAAATAGAATTCATAGTTCTCCAGTCCTTCGAAGTTCAGCGTCGTTTTCAGATAGGATTCATAACGGTCGTACAGTTTCTGATTGCGCACGGAAAGAGCGTCGCGGGAAATCGTATGAAGGCCGTCCAGCGAATCGTGATATCCGGCAAAATCGAAATCCTCACTGACTTCGCCGAGCGTCGCCTTCATGTCCTGCAGACCGTAGTCGCTTAAATTTTTATAGGCGAAATGCGCGTTGAGCTTGCTGGATGAAAGAAATCCGGTGAACTCCTCTTCCATGTATTCTTCAAATAGTTTATCGGCATCCCCGGTGGGATGAACCGGCGTCGGATCGGGGTCCTTCTTTCCCTTGCATCCGGTGCAGATCAACATCAGCAGCACCAGAAATACGATTCCGATTTTTCTCATACTTCTACCTCCGTATACTGTCGAATAGATTTTATCACACCTCGTCCGGTTTATCTTCTTTTTTCCGGGTCCGTGCGAAACGAATCACATCTTTGCCGAAACGGTTCCGGATTTTATCCATCGCAGCCTCGAGCTGTTCCTGTTTTTCATCGCGCGTGATATCCTCAAACAGATTCGCCTGGGAAACCTGTTCGTCCGTGAAATCCCGTACGCCGACCGTCAGCATCCGGATCGGCATGCCCGTCCGGTGGATCTCCCGTAAAAGACGGTAGGACGTTTCGTAGATTTCCTTGGTGAGATTGGTGGGATTCGCGAGTTTTCTCTGGCGCTGGCGCAGTTTCAGATCGGGATCTTTCCATTGTACGTACACCGTAAACGCGTAGCCGCCCTTTTTGCGCAGCCGGGTGCCGACGTCATCCGCCATCTGCAGCAATCCCGCGCGGATTTCTTCTTCCTCCCGCAGATCGTGGTCAAAGGTCACCATATGGGAAATCGACTTGGCTTCGTATTCATCGTCGTAATGCGCCACCGGCGAAGGATCGTACCCGTTGACTTTTTCCCAGAGATCTTTTCCGGGTTTCCCCGCAATGCGTTCGATGTATGCCGGATCAAGACGTGCCAGATCCCCGATCGTCTTGATGCCGCGGTCACGGAACATCTGGGCGGAGCTCTTTCCCACAAACATCATATTCTCCACCGGCAAAGGCCAGAGAAGTTCCTTATAATTTTCCCGCGTGATCACGGTCGTGGCGTCAGGTTTCTTATAATCCGACCCCATCTTGGCGAAGGTCTTGTTGAAGGAAACACCGACTGAGATCGTGACTCCGGTTTCTTCCGCGACCCGTTTGCGCAAAGTGTCCGCGATTTCTTTTCCGCTTCCGAACAGTTTCAAAGACGCCGTGACATCCAGCCATGACTCGTCGACCGAAAACGGTTCGACCTGATCGGTATACTGCAGGTAAATCGCGTTGATCTTGCGGCTGATTTTTGAATAGAGCTCATAATGCGGGGCGACGACCAGAAGATCCGGGCATTTCCGTTTGGCGCTGCCGATCGTTTCCGCGGTCACGATACCGTATTTCTTGGCCAGTTCGTTTTTCGCGAGCACGATTCCGTGCCGGGCCTTGGGGTCTCCCGCGACGATCATCGGCACCGTCCGGTATTCCGGATGATCGATGGATTCCGCGGACGCAAAAAAGGCATTGCAGTCGCAATGCAGAATTACCCGTTCTTTATTTTCCGTGTACTTTTCGGGCATATTCTTCCAATCCCGCTTCAAAGTTCACACCGAAGCGGATGTCCGTCTTCGCCTTATACGTGCGCTCAATGGATTCCTGCGTGAAGTCCACCGCCGCCTGTAAGGAATTCCCGAAGGAGTTTCCGGCCAGATACGCCCCGAAAAAGGCGTTGGCGAAAATATCTCCCGTGCCGTGATAATATCCCTCGATGCGCTTGTTGAAAGCGTAGATGATCTCGTCTTTTTGGACATCGTACAATGCCGCGCCGAGATGGCCGCGGTCAAAATACACCCCGGTCAGGATGACGGCTTTCTGGCGCGGACCCGCCAGCTTCCGCAATAATTCCCCGATGTATTCTTTCGTGTACGGTCCTTCTCTGTACGGCGTCCCGGTCATAAGGCAGGCTTCCGTGATGTTCGGCAGGACGATGTCCGCCCGGGCGCAGAAATCTTTCATCTTCTCTGCGTAATTTTCATCAAAGCCCTTGTATAATACGCCGTTATCCGCCATCGCCGGATCCGAAAGGATCACGGTCTCTTCCCCCTTCAGAAGATTCTCGACGGTCTCCAGTTTTTCAATCATTTCCGTTGAGCCGACATAGCCGGTGATGATCGCGTCAAACCGGATTCCCAGCTTCTTCCAGTGCTGTACGATCGGCAGCAATTCGTTTTCCAGACTCAAAAACGTGTATCCTTCCAGCCCGCCGGTATGGGTGCTCAAAAGAGCCGTCGGCAAAACCACCGTCTCGATGCCCGCGGCGGACAAAATCGGGGAGGACACCGTGATCGAACACTTTCCGAAGCACGAAATGTCCTGAATGGATACGACGCGTTTTTGATTCATGAAAACCTCCGGGTGCGGCAGATTATGACCCGATGCTTCCTCTGCCGCGGGTTAAAGCTTTTACAATGCGCCAAAGATCAGTCCTTGCACAAAAGCGCAAACACCGAACGCCAACGGTTATCCTTAAGAAAATAACGGAAAACTTTCACTTCGAACCGGATCGTTTTCCTGTTCAGGAATAAAAGGGGTGGTGCATTGAGGGATTTATGGATTATTCTTCTACGTCGACTTCGAATTCCGCGGTCTGGTTGATTTTATCCAGCGCCAGCTGAATCGTCTGAACGCGTTTCAGATTCGCTTCGTAGACGCGGTCTGCGTCCGCGGGTTCGTAATTCAGATACTGGTATTCCGCGATGTCCCTTCTGGCGACATTGTAGCCGCTTAAGCGGGTCTTTTTCTTGGCGCGGCGCCTATTGTCAAGCCGCGGCAGTTTGCGGTTTAACTGCGCCCTTTCGACCAATGCCTGATCGATCGTGATGCCGATCGGCAGGACTGTCGTCGCGTTGAAAACGTTCAAAGCGTGTTTGAGCTTGCGGATTTTTCCGTCGATTTCATCCACGGAGCGATTGGTTTCGTTGAAGTCGTATTCCGGGATTTCGTCTTTCTCGTCTTCTGCCAGAACGTAAAGAGAATTGTTGGATTCCTGCTGGAGAATGTACTCCTTGCGGTCTTCCAGAATTTTAATCATTTTATTCGCAGATGCGGAGGTA
>CACZNO010000103.1 GCA_902782505.1 uncultured Erysipelotrichaceae bacterium
CGAAGTGATGTCCTTCAGCGGCACATTTTCCGCTCCGTCGGGAATCCTCACGGGTTTGACCGTGCGCGCAGTATTCTCTTCGGTTTTTTCCTGTGCAAAGGTTCTTTGGCGCGGAGCGAATTTAGGAGACGCGTGAATTCCCGCATGTTCAAGACACGTAATATACCCTTTTAATTCCGGTAAATCGTCCTCTTCGTCGTAATCGGGAATCACCAGAAGGTTCTCCTTTTCCGTTTCCTGCGGATAAATACCGGGAATTTTACCGGAAGGATGATTGGCTTCGTAATTGGAAATGTATAACCGCACTTCGGAGGCGGCGATATGGGAAATCTCCGTTTTGACCCGTAAATCGATGCCCATGCCGAGGGATTCCCCCATGATTTTCCGGATGTCTTCATGCACCGAATACGGAAACGGCTTTTCATTGGTGACCGGCAGGATCAGCGTATTCGACGACGCCACATATTCCGGACGCAAAACAAAAGAGTTCTCAAAGTACTCTTTATCTCCTGTGTAGCCGAGGCTTTTTAACAGTCCGTAAAAGTCCATGAGAGCTCCTTTCTAATTCCATTGATCCGTGACTTTATTGTACCACAATAAGATGTCGCGGTAGACCTCCTCGTTATCTTTGCCGAATAACGGCTGGGAACGTTTTCCCTGATAAACAATTTGTTCAAGATTCTTGTATCCGGCCTTTTTGATGCGGTCCTGGGCCTTTTTCAATCCTTTGGGATAATCGGCCATCACATCGTTTTTTCCGGTCATAAACAGGATCGGCATATCTTTTTTCAGCCCGTGCCAGTCGTGATTGACATATACGTCCTTGAACGCGAACAGAAGATCCTGTACGGCCGCATTGGATAATACCGGATGGCATAACGGGTCACTATTGAAGGCTTCGACAATCTCCGGATCCTCGCTGTACCAGAGATTCTTTCCCTTTTCCTTGCGGAATTTCCTGTCGAATCCGCCGTAGTAATTCTCCAAGAATTTGGTGTTCGGAGTCCGCGGACCTTCCTTTTTGATTTTTTTCTGCAGCGAGGGCATCATGAAGGCAAACTCGGTCCGGTAAGACGGCAGACCGCTTAAAATCATTCCGTTGATTTCGTATTCGTAGCGCTTGACGTAACTTAACGCGATCAAGGCGCCGCTTCCCTGTGCGAACAGATAATACGGAAGCCGGCGGTATTTCTCGCGGAACCATTGACAGAACGTGTTCAGATCTTTGAGGTTGTTGATCCAGCCCTTCTCATCGTCCATATGTCCCAACGGATGATTTTCATCCACGGATTGTCCCATGCCGCGGTAATCGGCGGTAAACGCAATGTAATCGTAGGACGCCAAAACCGCCGCCAGATGGTCGTACCGGGCGCGCGATTCCATAAGATCCGGCATAATATGTACGATCCCGGCCGGCGGATTATCCGGCAGAGTCACCGTCGCATGGATCGTTAAATCTCCGTAAGCGGATTTTACCGAAATAATTTCCCTCTTCATACATATCATTGTAAAATAGATTTGTGCTTTTTCAATATTGAAAGCCGAAAATTAAGAAAGGTTCTTATGCGCGTTACCGGAATCATCACCGAATACAACCCCTTCCATAACGGACATCTCTATCACATTGAGAAAACCCGCGAACTGACCGGCGCGGATGTTTTGGTTGCGGTCATGTCCGGGAACTGGACCCAGCGCGGCGAACCGGCCGTCTGTCCCAAATGGGAACGGGCGAAATGCGCTGCGGAAAACGGCGTTGACCTGGTGATCGAATTGCCGTATGTATATGCGACCCAAAGCGCCGACCGGTTTGCGTACGGCGCCGTAAGGATGCTGGAGAATGCCGGCTGTGATTCCCTCGTATTCGGCTCGGAATGCGGCAATCTCGAATCCTTACAGGAAATCGCGGATATTCCGTTTGACACCGACCGGTTCAAGGAAAACATGGACGCCGGTTTCAGCTATCCGAAATCCTACGGTTATTTTGAGACCCATTACGGACCCAACGATATTCTCGCCATCGCTTATCTGAAGCAATTGAAAAACACTTCGATGAGGCCGTATTGCATCGAACGGACCGTTCCCTACTTTGACGAACACATCGAAACCATCGCCAGCGGCTATGGGATCCGGAATGCGTTGCGCAAAGGAAAAGATATCAGTTCCTCCACGCCGATGGCTCATGCACTGAAAGCGATCCCTTCATGGGAGGATTATTATCCGTTTGTAAGGACTCTTCTTTTGACAATGTCACCCGAAGATCTGGCCAAACGTTTCTTAGTCTCGGAAGGTATTGAGAATCATATGATCAAGGCTGCCCGCCTTCATCCGACGTTTGAAGGATTCCTGAATGCCTGCGTTACTCGCCGGTATACCGAATCCCGGATCCGCCGGATCTTAGTACAGATCCTCACCCAGAATACGACCGACACCGTACGTGCTTTGGAAGATCCTTCCTATATCCGGGTATTGGCCTTCAATGATACCGGCAAGGAATATCTGAAACTGTTGCGTAAAAAAGAAGATGTCAAAGTCGCAAGCCGCTATATTCAGGTCCCCTACGCCTACCGTCAGCTGGAGTATAAGGCGACCGCTGCGTACGCGCTGGGTTTTAATGAAGAGCGCCGAAACGAGATCCTCCAGCAGGAAATCTACGGGCAATATAAATAATCGAAAAAGACGCGATCTTGAACATCGCGTCTTTTTTCTTGAATCAATCTACCGTTCCCATAACCAGGAATTCCCGGTCGCCGATTTCAAATCTCTTTTCCTGAATAATTTTTGACATGGTACGGCAGATCATGAATTCATCGGTCAGCAGGACAAAGAACTGTTTTTGATTCTGGTTGACAAGGTAATACTGATGATCCAGACTTTTTACGGTTTTCCCCATTTCCTGGGTGCCGAAAAGAGGAATATTTCCCAAGAGCAACGCAAACAGTCCGATGGCGGTATCTGCCGCAGCTTCACTTTTCGTATTTTTGATTTTCGTAACAGTCAGACGGATGATTTGTGCATCCGGATATTCCTCGCGTACCATCTGTTCCTTGATCTTCAGTTTTTTTATCCTGGATAATTTCCCGGTATCGCCGTATTTTCGTAAATCAATCGGTTTTTGCGTTACGGTCAGATCCAATACGCTTCCGTCATCCAAAAGAGAATCGATGCTGACTTCGAGAGCCTTGGACAGCACTTTCAGATTCTCAATATCCGGCATTCCCTTGTCGGATTCCCATTTCGTTATTGCCTGTCTTGAGACCGACAACAGATTCGCTAACTGTTCCTGCGTCATTCCGGCTTTCTTACGGGCTTCTTTCAGTTTTTCTCCGAATGTCATATTTCTCACCTCGATATGTGTCTTTCTATACGTACGTTAACAGTATATTTTCCTTGCGGCAAGAAATGCAATGTAGCATAGACGCAACGATTCGTAGCATTCTTTTTTTAATTCTTACGAAAAAAGAGACCAAATAAAACAGCCATCGGTCAGATGGCTGTTTGTTGTAGTAAAACGCAACGGTTATTCGAATTCAAACGTAAGCTGGTTCAGAATCTGTAAGAATTCTTCCGCGGTGGTGACGCCCTGGATATACAGGGAATTCGTCAGACCG
>CACZNO010000104.1 GCA_902782505.1 uncultured Erysipelotrichaceae bacterium
ATCAATCCGCATGTTGCGTTCTTCGATTTCAATCTTTAATTGTTCGATATTCGCGGTAAGAGTAACGATCTGTTCCTCAATCAAGGTAATCTGCGTATTCAGTCCGTCGATTTTGGTCTGTAAGGAACGGATCTGCGCGTCGATTTCGTCCAAACGCGCTTCGATGGACGAAATCTCGCTCTTGGTTCCCTCAATGGATTCCTTGACCGCGCTGATCTTACGTTCAATGTACGCGGAATACAGTTTACAGGTTGCCTTCTGTTCGTCTGTCAGACCGCGTGACACACAAAGCTGCGCATAATAATCCGGATCTCTCTCAAAGTCTTCATCGGTGACCGCATGCAAAGACCTCGGCGTAAAAACCCCGAGCGCGACAGCCAAAAATACCGATAAAATCATCTTTGCGAGTTTTTTCATCGTTTCCACCTGAGATTCCGGTTCACCGAAATCAAACTGCCTACGAATCCGACGATGATGCCCATGCCGACCAATGCGCCGGAAAGGTATCCGACAAACGGGAACACCGGCAATAACTGCAGGATCCCGGTAATCAGTTTCCCGCCCATCATGTTGTAGAATGCGTCATATCCGAAAATCGTCAAAATAATCGGGATGATTGAACCGAGGATTCCCAAGAAAATGCCTTCCAGTAAGAACGGACCGCGGATATAACCGTTGGTCGCGCCGACAAAGCGCATGATCGCGGTCTCTTCTTCCCGGGCATAAATCGTGATTTTGATCGTGTTGGATACCAAGAAAATCGCCAGAGCGGTTAACGCGAGAATCACGATCGCACCGCCGTTACGGATTTTCGACAGGCCTTCGATGTAGCGTTCCGTGGTTGCACCGCCGAAATTCGCTTCCGTGACGCCGTCGATCAGCGCCACTTTCGAAGAAATATCCGCGATACTGTAGCCTTGATTGACCGAGACGATAAAGGCCCGGCTTAAGGGATTGTTTTCGCGGTAAATCTCGAACATCTTTCCGGACTCGCCGAATTCCTGTTCGAGTTTATCCAGTTCGTTATCCTTGGAAGAGTATTCCACTTCCGAAACACCGTCGATTGCGTAGATCCGGTTTTGAATCTGCGAAATATCGGACTCCGCAACTGCGTTGTCGATTTTGACGAATACTTTGACCTCATCCTGTAAGTCCATGGTGATCTGCGAAAGGTTCAGGATGATCAAAAGGAGAACGCTCATTAACGCCAACGTCAGCGTAATCGCAAAACACGCCGAAATGGACATTGCCCAGTGACGGCGGATACCGGTTACCGCTTCTTTCCAGTGTCTTCTAAACGCCCGAAACATAGTGGTCGTATCCTCCTTTCTGGAAGTCCGCGACGACATAGCCGTTTTCCAGACGAATCGTACGGTGACGGAACTGTTCGACAATGTTCTTGTCGTGCGTAACCATCAATACGGTCGTGCCTTCTCTTTCGCTGATCAGATTCAAAAGCTCCATGATTCCCTTCGCGGTATCCGGGTCCAGATTTCCGGTCGGTTCATCCGCGATCAGGATCTTCGGCTTATTCGCAATGGCCCGTGCAATCGCCACACGCTGCTGCTGTCCGCCGGAAAGTTCCCGCGGGAACGCTTTCGCCTTGTCTTCGAGGCCGACCAGGTTCAGCACGTGACGTACTCTCTTACGGATCTCCAGATCCGACATATTGATGACTTCCAAGGCGAAAGCCACATTCTCAAACGTGGTCTTCTGCGGAAGCAGCTTAAAATCCTGGAATACGACGCCGATATTGCGGCGGTATAAAGGAACTCTCGAATGACGCAGTTTTCCGACATTTACGCCAACCGAAACCACGGTGCCGCTGGTCGGAATTTCTTCCCCGTCGATCAGTTTGATCAGGGTGCTCTTTCCGGAACCGGTAGCGCCGATAATATAGACAAACTCTCCCTCGTCTACCTGCAGATTCACATCGTGCAGCGCATTGACGCCGTTGGGATAAATTTTGTTGACATCACTTAACTCTAATATCATGTACGTGTCCTCATCTTTTAATTATAACCTACCGTGTCCCCTTTGTAAAAGTAAAGCCTTCGCCGGTCACTTCCGTAGCGGCGGAAACGACCACAAACGCTACCGGATCGATCTTGCGGACCAGTTTCGACAACATTCCGTACTGGCGCTGACGGATCGCGCAGAGCACCACCGGTCTTGTGATATGAGAGTGTCCGCCTTCCGCATTCAGCAGCGTCACACCGCGGTGCACTTCTTCCTGTATCGCGCGGCTGATTTCCTCCCATTTCTCGGAGATAATATAGACCATCTTGGTGGTTTCCCCTCCCGCGACCAGCATCTTGTCGATCATGACGCTTTCGGAGAAGATGGAAATCATACCGATCAGCGCCGCTTCGACACCGTATGCCAGAACGCCGCAGGAGATGACTACGATTCCGACGATCAGGGAACAGGTCGCCAGTTCAATGCGTGCGAACTTATTGATCAATAATGCCGGGATATCAACGCCTCCGGTGCTTCCGCCGGTCCGGAATACCAATCCGGTACCCGCACCGATCAGAATACCTGCATAAAACGAAGCCAGGATCGGATCGATATGCAGCGTATACGGAAACTGCGATAATACCGCGATCCAGACCGGATAAACGATGGTGCTTAAAATCGTCGCAGCCGCAAATTTCGTTCCCAGAAAGACCGCTCCGATCAAAAACAGCCCTACATCCAGGAGAATAATCATCAGCGTTTCGTTGATTTCCCAGAAATGATGCAGGATGACAACCACACCCGCAACACCGCTGGTGACGATATTCATCGGCAAAATCAGATACACGGCCGCCACCGCAATAATAAAGTTTCCGATAATTACGATCAGAATATCCTTGATCCAGTCTTTCACGCTTTTTTGTAATAAGTTCTTCATATTCTACGATGCTTTCTTCGATGCGTTTTTCTTCAGATAGGCATAAATAAACCCGTCAATATTCCCGTCCAGCACCGCATCGGCGTTGGTTTCTTCGTACTCGGTTCGGTTGTCCTTGACCAGTGTATACGGACATAAGACATACGAGCGGATCTGGCTGCCCCATTCAATGGCTTTCAGATCTCCCAGAATATCCTTTTTCTTCTTTGCGTCCTCTTCCAGTTTCTTTTCCAACAGTTTGGAACGCAGTATCTGCATGGCGTGTTCCTTGTTCTGGATCTGGGAACGTTCGGACTGGCAAGTCACGACGATGCCGGTCGGAAGGTGGGTGATCCGGATCGCGGAATCGGTCTTGTTGATGTGCTGTCCGCCGGCTCCGCTGGAACGGTGCGTTTCAATCACCAGTTCTTCCGGCTTGATTTCAATACCCGCGTCATCCGTGATCTCCGGCAATACGCTGACCGCCGCAAAGGACGTATGCCGGCGGCTGTTGGCATCAAACGGGGAAATACGCACCAGACGATGCACGCCCTTTTCGCTCTTAAGATACCCGTATGCCCGGTTTCCTTCCACGGAAACGGTCACGGATTTGATACCGGCCTCGTCGCCGTCTTCATAATCGTCCACACGGAATTTGAATCCGTTTTTCAGCGCCCAGCGGCTGTACATCCTAAACAACATCTCCGCCCAGTCCTGGGACTCCGTTCCTCCGGCTCCGGGATGGATTTCGATCAGCGCGTTTTCGTGATCATATTCCCCGTCCAGAAGAATATTCATCTCAAAGATTTCATAATCGTGCTGCCAGGTCTCCCATTCCTCGTTGATCACGGCCGCAAGTTCTGCGTCCTCTTCGAGTTCCAGCACTTCCAGATCGGAACGCAAGGACGTCAAACGGGC
>CACZNO010000105.1 GCA_902782505.1 uncultured Erysipelotrichaceae bacterium
ACCGTCAGATAATCTTCCGGAGACGCTGGTTTTTCCGCCGCGATTTCTGTCGCGGGAGAGTCTGCCTTGTTTCCGAAGAGCTCTTGGACCGGCTCGTCGTTCTTGTATTCCATGACTTTTTCGGTGCCGTCGGGTCTTCGCACCTTGAACACGCCGTTTCGTTCGCCGTGTAAGAATCTTCCTTCAAACGACAAGCCGCTCTTTAAGGTGCGCACGCCTTCGCCGTTTAACCGGAAATCCAGCATCTCATCCCGTTCGAATTCGCCGGTCTCCACGGTTCCGTCCGGGTACGTCAGTTTCCCGGTTCCCAAGAACTCGTTATCTTTCCATTCCCCTTCGAACACATTGCCGTTTTCGATCCGGTAAGTGATATGTCCCTGTTTCCGGTAACCCTCAAAATACCCCTCGGCGCTCATCTCCAGCTGATCTTTCAGGCGCGGATAGAAATATTTCCCGTAGCCGCTTTCCGTTCCGTCCTTGAAGTTTCCTTCGTACGCGGAGCCGTCGCCCCATTTTTCCTTTCCGAAACCGCTGCGGAAATCATCCGAGAAATTCCCCTCGTAGTAATACGACGGGTTGCTTCCTCTTGCGGGCCAGTATTGTTTGCCGAAGCCTTCGCGCTTATTGTAGACCCAGTATCCCTCGTGCCAGCTTCCCCCTGGGAATACGGCTTTTCCTTCTCCGTGCCAGGTGCCGCGGTTGAATTCTCCTTCGTACGTTTTTCCGTCCGGATACCGGTAAAAACCTTTCCCGTGCGGATACCCGTTTGAAAGCTGGCCTTCATAATAACCGCCGTCTTCGTAATGAAGCACCCAGGTCCCGTCCGGTTTCTTTTCCCCGTCCGCAACCACGCGGGTTGATCCGTAATATACTACAATGCGTTCCATAGGCGAGTCCTCCGTGTTTTATTATCGCATATGCGCATAAAAAACGGCAGGCGCAATTTACCTGCCGTAAGGTCTATTTCTTGTGTTTGTTTCCGTACATCGCCAGTAAACGGCTCATCGCGTCGTCCATGTCGATCTTCTTCTTTTCAGGCTTCTGCGGTTTGGAAGGCTTATTGCGGTCTTTCTTCCGCGATTTGAATTCCTTGCGCTGGTTATCCCGTTCCGCCAGTTTGTCTAACGGAAGAAGACTCAGCTGAACCCTTTCCCGCGCCAGATCGATGTCGTAGACGTAGACTGTCACAATGTCCCCGACCGATACGATTTCGGAAGGATGCGATACCCGGTGCGAAGCCATGCGGGTGATATGAACCAAGCCGTCTTCATGTAAGCCGATGTCCACGAACGCGCCGAAATCAACGACGTTGCGCACCGTTCCGCTTAACGAATCGCCGATATGAAGATCTCCGATTTCCAGCACGTCCGACTTCAGCAACGCCCCGTCAAACTGTTCGCGGTAATCGCGTAACGGCGTCTTGATCGCGTCTTCAATATCCGACAATGTGTACGAATCGATACCGAGAGCTTCGGTCTTTTCCTTCGGGAACGCACAGTCGGGCTGTCCGAGTTTTTCAATGCCGCAGGCTTTCATCAGTTTGCGGGCTGCGTCGTAGCTTTCCGGATGGATCGAGGTTTCATCCAGCGGTTCATCGCCGTCCTTGATGCGTAAGAATCCGGCGCATTGCGTAAAGGTCTTGGCGCCGAGCTTCTTGACGTTCAGGAATTCCGAACGGTTTTTGAATTTTCCGTTGGCGTTGCGGTACGCGACGATTTCCTTTGCGGAAGCGGAGTTCAGACCGGAAATGTGAGTCAGAAGTTCCACCGACGCCGTATTGACGTCGCATCCGACGCGGTTGACGCACTTCATGATGGCTTCGTCCAGGCGTTCGTTGAGCTGTTTTTCCGGCAGATCGTGCTGGTACTGTCCGACGCCGATCGACTTCGGATCGATCTTGATGAGTTCCGATAACGGGTCGAGAAGTCTGCGCCCGATGGAGACGGCGCTGCGTTCTTCGACGTGCAGATCCGGGAATTCCGCGCGGGCATTTTCGCTGGCGGAATACACCGACGCGCCGGCTTCCGACACGATCGCGTACGCGACGTCCAGATGATCGTCACGGATCAGATCCGCTACGAATTTCTCGCTTTCACGGGACGCGGTGCCGTTTCCGATCGCGATGATCTTGACGCCGTATTTCCGGATCAGTTCGCGCATCTTCTTGCGGGAACCTTCGATATCGTTTTTCGGTTCATGCGGGAAAATCTTGTCGATGTGCAGCATCTTCCCTGTTTCATCCAGAACGGCCAGCTTACATCCGGTGCGGAACGCCGGGTCAAAGCCCAGAACGACTCTTCCCTTTAACGGCGCCTGTAACAACAATTTCTCCAGGTTCATCGAGAAGATCT
This sequence comes from uncultured Erysipelotrichaceae bacterium, assembly GCA_902782505.1. GTDB lineage: Bacteria > Bacillota_I > Bacilli_A > Erysipelotrichales > Erysipelotrichaceae > RUG11872. Next base: position 2,352 of record CACZNO010000105.1, read on the forward strand.
CGATCGAACCGTTCGCGGCGCGTTCGGATAATTCGGAACGGATCTCGCGCTCGATCGACGGGAACAGCAACCGGCCGCAGCCGTCATTGACCGCGTCGCGCAGGATCTCTTCCACGTACGTCTTCGCGCCTTTCGCATAGAACCGGTACGCGCGGTTTTTCATGTCTTCCTCGTTGAAACTGAGGCTGACGGTGAGGACTTTCTCCTTTTCCGCGCGGTCGATGGCCATGATGCGGTGGTCCGCCAGCGACTTGATTTTCTCGGAACGGTCATAGTACATCTCGTAGACTTTCTTTTCGTCTTTCGCGTCCTTTTTGAGCTTTGTGACGATGGCCCCGGTATCCTCGATTTCCTTCTTGAATTCCCAGCGCAGTTTCGCTTCGTCGCTGACCTTTTCGGCGATGATGTCCTTGGCTCCCTGAACGGCTTCGTTGACGTTTTTCACGTTGTCATTCAGGTATTTGGCAGCTTCCTCGACGAGGTTTCCTTCCGCCGGCAGGGACAGAAGATAATCCGCCAGAGGTTCCAGACCGTTTTTGATCGCGGTCGCGGCGCGGGTCTTTTTCTTCTGGACATACGGACGGTATAAGTCTTCGACCTGCGAGAGTTTTTCCGC
>CACZNO010000106.1 GCA_902782505.1 uncultured Erysipelotrichaceae bacterium
AACCCCGCATTACCAGTATGATTTACCGTTGGTTCTGTTTACGAAGACGCAGATTCCTGCGGATTCTTCGTTGGAAGACGCGGCGGAGCTTCTGCGTCAAAACGGAAAGATCACGGTCTGGTACCAGGCGCAGATCCATCCGAACGAACCGGCTGCCGGAGAAGGGGCTTTGGTTATCATCGACGATTTCTGTACGAATCATGAAGGTGCAGCAAATCTTCTGGAGAACATTAATCTGGTGATCGTTCCTCGGATCAATCCGGAAAGCTCCTATCTGTTCCATCGATTGTCGTACGACAACATCGATATGAACCGCGATCATCTGGCCTTGCGCTCACAAGAACTGGTGAAAGTCCACGCCGCATACCGCCTGTTCATGCCGGAAGTAACGATTGACGCGCATGAATATCCCTACTTCGGAGGGCTTACGGAAACGGAAACCGGCAAGGGCTATACGTATCATGCCTATGATGCGGAAACGACGCCGGCGACCAGTTTAATGCACGCTCCGGCGGTAAACGCTTTGGCGCTGGAAATGTGCGGCGCTGCGTTTACAGACGCGAAAGATGCCGGTCTTCGTGTATACCACTACGGGACAACGACGGACTCTACGATCGGAAGAGCGTATTACGGATTGTTTAACAGCGTTTCTTTTCTGGTGGAAACGGCAGGAATCGGTGCCGGAAAATCTCTTTGGGAGCGGCGCATCTTTGCGCAGGAAACCATCATTCTCTCGTATATCCGTCATGCTGCAGAAAGGCATGAAGAAATCATGGAGGCTGTTTCCGCTGCCCGGGAGAATACCGTAGCGAAAGGGAAAATCTATGGAGAGGAAGATGATTTGATTTATCTTCAGCACGGGAAGACCGGCGATACGGTAACCGAATTTACCGCGGAGGATACGAAGTATTATCTGGACGGCACATTGAAATCGGCGTTATCTCATGCGCTGGCCTTGGAAGATACCGGTCTTCGCACCCGGAAGCGGCCGACGGCATATCTGATTCCCTCAAATACGGAGAACCTTGAAAAGATCCTGCAGATTTTGGAAAATCACGGAGCGGAATACTACTACCTATCCGGCGGCGCAGAAATTCCGCTGGAACAGTATTATTTCCTGGGATTACGAAACGGGGCAGTGAATGCCAAAGATATCGAAGCCGGTCTGCGGGAAGAAAGCGATATCGCGTTCCCGGAAGGCGCGTACGTGATACCGATGGATCAAACGGCTGCGAATGTGATTGCGGTCTTGATGGAGCCGGATATCACCGATACAATCAACGGAAAAGGATCTCTGTTCCAGCAAGATCTTCTTGGTTACGAAGAGGAATCAAGCAATTTCCCGTTATACCGATATACCAAAGAAGATCCTCGAACGGCTCTCTTAGGGCAATATTCCGGAGAATAAAACAGATTTATAAAGCGGAGATGAGAATCTCCGCTTTGTTATTTCGCTAAATCCTTTGTCTTTTCATAAGCCGCGATCACGGCTTCTATCACAGCCGACCGTAAACCGCCTTTTTCTAACGCGCGGATGCCTTGGATGGTGGTTCCTCCGGGGGAACAGACGTCATCTTTGAGCTGATCGGGATGTTCGAGGGTTTGTAGATAGAGTTCCGCGGCTCCTTTACATACTTCGGCCGCGTATTGACGGGCTTTGACGCGCGGAACGCCGACGGCTACGGCGCCGTCCGCCATGGCGTCCATGAAGGTATATGCGAAGGCCGGTCCGCATCCTGCGGGAACAGCTGCGGCAGCCATGAGGTGTTCATCGATGAGGTCAAACGATCCCGAGTTACGGAAAATGTACAGGTATTCTTCGCGTTCTTCGTCGGTGATTCCTTCATCGGAAACGAGGGTGATACCCTTGCCGACAAGGATCGCGGTATTGGGATTGGTGCGGATCACGGGGTAATCGGCGCCGAGAAGCTCACGGATTTTCCCGATGGTGTACCCCGCGACGATGGACAAGAAGACGAAGCGGTCGTTCCGCGAAGAAAGCGCGTCTTTCAGTGAAGGAAGGACCTCCTTCATCATCTGAGGCTTGATGGCCAAAACGATCAGATCGCAGGTTTTGGCGATCGTGATGTTGTCGGTAACGGTGCCGTGCAGTTTTTCTGCCAGAATTTCCGCCTTGGAAGGCGTACGGTTCGAAAAGTAGCATTCTCTTCCTTCGGCGTCCAAGGAATACGCTAAGGCGCTTCCCATCTTTCCGCAGCCGATGAATCCGATTTTCCGATAGTTCATAGAGATACCTCCGATAAAATCATCTTAGAAAAGGGAAGATGTTCTGTCAAGAAAACCGGAGAGAGGGAAAAGTGTGTATAATAGAAATAACAGGATTATACACGGAGGTTCATATGAAATACGCAATTGGAATCGACATCGGGGGAACCAATACCCGTGTCGCGTTAGTGAATGAAAATCATGAAGTTATCGAGCGCCAACAGTTCCGCACCGACGCGGATCACCCGGCGAATACCGTCGCGGCGATCAAGGAAGTCACGGATTCGTTTGACGTGGAAATCGTCGGAATGGGCGTCAGCTGTCCCGGACCGCTCGATCTGATCAACGGCATTGTGCTGGATACCCCGAATCTGCACGGGGAATGGCATGGCTTCCCGATCGCGGAAGAACTCACCAAGGCGACCGGTCATAAAACGTACTTACAGAACGACGCGAATCTCGCGGCGCTGGCGGAAGCCGTCGTAGGGGAAGGAAAGGATTATCGCTTTGTCCAGTTTTTGACGGTATCGACCGGCGTCGGCGCAGGATTTACGATCGATAAGAAGATCTACATCGGCGCACATGGGTTTGCGCAGGAAATCGCGTGGATGTGCCTTTGGAAAAACGGTCCGCACCACGGCGAGATTTATCCGGGCGGAATCGAAGGCATCGCAAGCGGCACCGCGATCACGACCCGTGCGAAAGCCGCGGGACTGGATGTCGGGCATGCGGGACATGTGAACGATCTGGCGTTACAAGGCAATTTATCGGCGATGCAGATCATGGATGACGCGAAGGAATACTTAGCCAACGGAATCGCCGCGATCATTGAAGTTCTGGATCCGGATATCATCATCCTGGGCGGCAGCGTTTCCCTCAAGACCGAAGGCTTTGTGGAAGAAGTCGAAGAACGCGTCAGGACGAAAGTATTCCCGTGTGTACGTCCGTACGTGAAAATCCGCCGGAGCACTCTCGGGGAAGACAGCGGTCTTCTCGGGGCGGCCTGCCTGGCTTTCGAAAACGCATAATAATAGAAAGAAAAAATCTCCGGGAGTTCCGGAGATTTTTTGTTGTCTTAGCCGTTCATCTTGGTGCCGCATTCCGGACAGAACTTCGGAGCCGCGTTCGGATCATCCGGTTTCCATCCGCATTTCGGGCAGACGTTGGTCGGTTTCGGCGTGCCGCAGTCCACACAGAATTTTCCGCGGTTCGCACGGTGGCACTTCGGGCATTCCCAAAGTTCATCGGACGCCGGAGCCGCAGGCTGGGGCGTGCCGCATTCCATACAGAACTTGCCGGTATTCTTCGCATGGCAGTTCGGGCATTCCCAGGTGCCGTCTTCCGCAGGTTCCGTGATCGGCGCGGGGGTGAATTCCTTTCCGAGTAACGCGGCGCAGATTTCTTCCGCCAGATTGACCATCATCCGGTATTCTTCGCTGGTGTTGGAATCCGGGCGCGTGTCGCTTAACTCAAAGTCGATTTCATTGAAATACGGGGAATCCACGGAAATGTTGATGTCGAAACGGTATTCGTATTCATACTGTTTCGGATCGTAGCTGACGTTCTTGCCTTCCGCGTCCTTGTAGTAGATTTCGTCCTTGTCTTCGGTGATCTTGTAGGTCGCGTTCATGACCTGGGAAAGATCGATGACATCCGGATTGCCGTCGCGGAAATCACGGCGTCTTGTGACTAAGAATTTCTTCAGCGCTTCGTCGATGTAGACCTTGGTGTTGTTGCCGAGAATTTTCGAAGGATGGATATTCGCCAGCATCATCGCGTTGCGGTCACGATACGCTAAGTGTTCCTTGATGTCGGCAACGGTGGAATGTCTTCTTTCATTGAACCACGGCGATAATTTGGAAGCGCAGTCCTTGCAGAGGTTTCCGTCTTCCAGTTTGCGGTTTCCCAATAAACCGATTTTATTGCCGCAGACACTGCAATATTTCGCATCAAATAAACCCATATGATTACCTCCCGATGATTACGGCCGGGGCCGCTTTTCTTTATATTCATTATGAAAAAGAATAGGAAAACTTGCAAGCGCCAAACGGATAAATCACGCAAGGAAAAGCCGGAACCAACGTTCCGGCACAAGAGGGACTATATCGCTTTCAGTAAATCGTAAAGCTGTGTATAGAGGAAATACGCTTTTTCTTTGTCCAGCGGAATACAGGAACCTACCGCGGCGGGAATATGCGCGCACTTTTCTTCCAGTGCAGCGCCTTTTTCCGTCAGGCGGATCTTTACGACGCGCTCGTCTTCTTCGCTGCGCGTGCGGGTCACATATCCTTCGGCCTCCAGTTTTTTGAGAAGGGGAGTCAGAGTGCCGTTATCCAGATACAGTTTTTCGCAGAGTTCCCCGACGGAAGCCTCTTTTTTATCCCACAGCACCATCATCGCGATGTATTGGGTATACGTAAGTCCAAGAGGCTTTAGATACGGCGTGTATTTGGCGGTTACCTTGCGCGCGGCCGCATACAGAGGGAAACAAAGCTGGTTTTCCAGTTTCAGGGATTCGCTCATCTTATAAAAGCTCTTCAACGGCTTTCGCGACCTTCTTCATATCGGCGGTCGGTTCAAAGCGCGCCGCGACGTTTCCCTGACGGTCGATCAGGAACTTCGTGAAATTCCATTTGATTTCCGGGTTGTTCTTATAGTCCTTGTCGATTTTCTTTAACATTGCGCTCATTGCCAGGGCGACCGGACCGCTTCCGAATCCTTCGAAGCCTTTCTGGCTCTTCAGATATTTGAACAGTTCGATGGCGTTTTCACCGTTGACGTCGCTCTTTTTCATGTGCGGGAACTGCGTGTTGTAGTGCAGCTGGCAGAATTCATGGATCTCCTCGTCCGTGCCCGGGGTCTGACCGGCGAACTGGTTGCAGGGAACATCGATGATTTCGAAGCCTCTGTCATGGAAGTTTTCGTACATTTCTTCCAGATCTTTATAGTGCTTGGTAAAGCCGCAGCCGGTTGCGGTATTGACGACCAGGACGACCTTGCCTTCGTAATCTTTCATGGAGACGGTTTCACCTTTCGGGGTTTGTACTGTTAAATCGTAGAAATTCATAGGATCCTCCTTTATATTTTGCTCAATTATATTTTATCAAATATAATTAGTTTGTCAAGGAAATCCCCGGAAAATCCGGGGATCCGAAGATGAACGAAAGCGGGGGGTCGGGTGCTTTCGCTTCCTCGACAGAAAATAGGGCGGCAGACGCCGTGCGTATTCTGTAGGAGAATGGTTTTCGAGGATCTCTTGCAACTTCAGTATAACATGCGGAGCACCGCGACCTAAAGGAGAATGCACGAAAAAACGCTGAAAACTCTTTATTTTTCAGCGTTTTTGCGCATTTTGGAACGATTTATTTCGCCAGCATCAGCTTGAGATGGTAGAACGCGAAGACCGTACATCCGGCCATGATGACCGCGTGGAACACAATGACGATCGTGTCGTAATGATTCAATAAACTGTACACGAACATTACTACGCCGAGCGCGAAAGTCAAAAGACTTTTGGCGATCGTCATAACCTTGTCTCTTTTGACAATGTCCTTGTAGGAAGTCCATCCTTCGGTCTTGGCCTTGTTGACAGGCATGCCTTTACAGAACAGATAGAACCAGATTTCCAGGGCCAGCCAGGTGACAACACCGATGATGACCGGAATGAATCCCGCATATCCTTTCTGATCGACCAGGAAAATCAAAGACACGGTATAAATCAGTAGGAAATAGAGATACCGGGTCTGTAACAGGGTGAACTGCCCGTAATCCGGACGCTGGACCGTGCGCATTTCCGGTAACAGTGGATGCTTATACACAACACGTCCTTTGGCGGACGCCTGTTCGGAGAGAACTCCGATGCCGTAGACTTCAGGAAGTTTGGATTTTTTCGTGCTCATAGAGATACCTTCTTCTTTGCTGTTCTTATTATACTCTTTTTGCGTGCTCTGACAAATGGCCGTGATTTTTATCCGCTTGGCATTCCATCCTTTTCCGGAATCCGTCATAATAAAGATAATCAAACAACGTTTCGGACAAGGTGGAAAAATGGAAAAAACGATTCCTTTACGCATCACGTGTACTTCCTGCGGTTCGCCGCTGGGTTTTGATATTGTACATCAGACCTATGCCTGCCGTTTTTGCGGAAAGGTGATGTCCGACGAGGAATCCAAAGACCAGGTCCGGAAATGGCGGGACCGGTATCGTATCAAGGCGAAATCCAGCGCGGCGGAAATCACGTGCTGCGATTGTCCTTCCTGCGGATCCCGTGTGATTTTTCCTTCGGAAGAAGCTTCCGAGACCTGCGACTACTGCGGCTCAAAACTGGTGCGCCATGAATTCCTGGAAGAAGAGACGTTACCGGAACTGATCATTCCGTTTACCTTTACCGCGGATGAAGCGAAAAAACGTCTTCTTTCGTGGGCGGAGAAACATCCCTTAAAGAAAGAAGCCCGGCGTATCCGGCAGAACATCGAAGACCTGAAGGAATACTATCTGCCGTATGATATCATGCGCGGCAAGGTGAGCGCATGGGCGTCCCGGGATAACGGCAAACGGAGATACCGCGTGCGCGGGTTTATTGAATCCGCGGCGGTGGTTACTTCGCGGCAATTCAGCAATCCTCTTCTGGACAAAGTCGAACCGTACGACTGGGCTGTGGCGGAACCGTTCCATCTGGGGTATGTGACAGGACCGAGAGTCCGGATCCCCAATCTGACGAAAACCGAGAAAGACGCCCGCGTCACGCAGGAAATCAAGGAGATTTTCTTGCCGGAAGTCGAGAAAACCTTACAGACCACCGGCGTGGACGTCGATGTTTCCACGAAGGATCTTTTCGGCGTATCGGCGTTATTGCCGGTGTATTATCTGCGCGCGGGAGAGTATTTCGCGGTGATGAACGGACAGACCGGCCGGATCGCGGTTACGGATTTCCGTAAGAAGAAGACCTATCCGTGGGTTCTGGAGCCGCTTTTCTATACGATCCTTTCCACGGTCCTGTTGTCCGTTCCGTACCGTTTCGCGCCGGAAGCCGTATGCCTTTTCGCGGCCGTCTTCGCGTGCATTTATTTCTCCGTGTTTAGCGAAGGAAGAAACTCGTTGATCCGCCGGATCATCACCCAAAGCGAAAAGGCCCGCGCCTTGCGGGAAAACGAAGAGATCCGTTTCATCGAAGGAAAAGACGTCCTGCAGAACACGTTTGACAATACGCCGGTTTTCGTCGAGAAGGACAAAAACGGTGAAGAGGTGCCGGTAAAGATCCGGTTCTATACACCCGGAAGAATCGTGCGAATGATTTTGTCGATGGTGTTGACGATCGGACTGCCGGTTCTTCCGGCGGGATTGATCCATTTAGCGCAGATCGAAGAAACCGGGGAACCCTTCATGGAAAACTTCCATTGGCAATACGGCGGCGCCTGGTATATCATCGCGGTGTTCCTCTGTATCCTGTACTGGATCAAGGGCATGCGTATCGATGTCTATGATCATCCGTTATTCTGGCGGATCATGGACGACGGATCGTATAAGCGCATGCGTTCTCCCGATTCCCGCATGGGCGGCATTCTTTCCATGTTCGGGGTCGGAGAAATCGATGATAACGGGCACCGGGTCGGTTTATTACGTTTATTATGGAGTATGGGCGGTTTAGGAGCGTTTTTGGGAATCACGTTGCTGGTGATCCTGCTCGGATCGACAGCCGCGATCATCGGATAAATTCAGGAGGTTCATCGAATGCGAATTAATAATGTCGGAATCAATGTCAAGGATCTGGAAGGTGCGAAAAAGTTCTTTGAGGACTATTTCCATGCGGTCGAGCACGCGTACTACGAGGAAGACAACGGGTTCAAGGAGTACATTCTGCGTCTGGATGAAGGGGCTAAGCTTGAAATCATGACGAAGCCTGAGATCATCGACCGCGAAAAGCACAACAACGACGCCGGTCTGGTGCACATCTGCATCAAAGTCGCCGACCGCGAAGAACTTGACCGGATCATCGCGAAGATCCACGCGGACGGTTACGAAGTTCAATACGAACCCGCGACCGTCGGCGGAAAGGAAATCCGCGCCGTCACCTTTGAAGATATTATTCTGGAAGTGTGCTGTTAGCCATGCATTACCATATACTGATCAATCCGGTCGGGGCTTCGGGAAAGACAAAGGTCTTCTTTGAAGAAAAAATCCGTCCGCGTTTCGACGCGAGCGGACATGCCTATACCGTCCATTATTCCGCAATCGACCGCAAATTCGACAGGATCGTCGAAGAAATCCTGCGGGACGCGAAAGAACCGCAGAACATCGTCGTCATCGGCGGAGACGGCACCTTCAATGACGCGATCAACGGGATCACGGACTTTTCCCTTGCGCGGTTCGCGTTTATCCCTTCCGGATCGGCCAACGACCTCGCGAAGGACCTGGGCATTCTGGGTCAGACGGATCAACTGCTGGAGAAGGTATTTGAAGGAAAAGTCCGGCGGGTCATGGATATCGGGATGCTGGTGTATCACAATCAGACCGCACATCTGAACGTGCGGACGAAAACCGTTGAACCGGCCGATCTTAGGGAAGATATCGTGCGCTATTTCAATAACGGTGCCAGCGTCGGATTTGACGCGGAAATCTGTGAAAAGGTGGAAATCTCCAAAGCCAAAGGAGCTCTCAACAAGATCGGTTTAGGGAAATTAGTGTATCTCTATCACGCCATCGGGCTGATCTTCACCGCCAAACGCGCCGCGATCACGATGGAATTTGACGACGGACGGATCCGTAAGATCCCCAACTGCCTTTTCGCCGTGGGTATGAATCACCGTTACGAGGGCGGAGGGTTCATGTTCGGACCCAACGGCAAAGACGATGACGGGATGCTGGATTTCACGATTGCGGCTCCCAAACACAACGCGGCGTTTTTCCGCGGTTTCCCGCTGGCATATAGCGGCAATCATTTCCGTCTGGAAGGCGTGGACGAGGAAATCGCGAAGGAAGTGCGCATCCGTCTGGAAAAACCGATGTGGGTACAGACGGACGGAGAGATATCGGCGATGAGTTCCGATGTCACGATCAAGGTGCTTCCGAGAGTCTTGCAGCTTCTGATATGAAAAGATCCCGCGCTGCGGGATCCAAAACCGGTTATTTCAAGGCGGTCTCTTCGAATTGATCCAACAGAAGGTTGGTATCATCCGCGGAGAGACCGTTTTGTATGGCATACACCAGAATCATATCGCGTTTATTGCGGGCATATAGTCCCGGCGCACCCGCGATTTCCAGGGCGCGGATCGTTTCGTTCAGCGTACACCCGGCTGCCAGACAAAGCCGTAAGATCTTGTCCTTGGAAGGATTTCTTTTCCTGCCGTTCAGAATCTGGTAGACGTAGGTGCGTTCGATTCCGCTTTTGCGGATCAGTTCCGCGGTGCTTGTGTTTTGGACTTCCGGCAGGGAAAGAAAGTACTCGTAAAACGAATCAAAGCCCGGAAGAGTGCCTTCCGCCTTCATGTATTGGCTCAGCGAGGATTCGCTGTCGATGTTCCGGAGGGTTTCCTCCAGTTTTTGTGTTGTCCGCTTGTCCATGATACGAAATCCTTTCTATAATGAAGTTATGAATGGGAATGTGTCTTTGTTTGATCCTGCCGTCTATCAGGAATTATATCACCTTGACGGTGCCGGCAGAAGCGTCGTGATGGATCGCAAGAATCAGAGAATCTGTGTGCGCAAGGTGCTGGATGTGTACAATCCGGAGGTTTATGCGTGGCTCGGAACACATCATCATCCCCATGTGGCCGCAGTTTACGAAACAGAGAAAACAGAAGACGGGAAACTGGCGGTTTTGGAAGAATTCACGGAAGGGGAAACGCTGGAAAAACTCCTGGATCAAAATGTGTTATCCGGCGAGGAGAAGTTCCGGCTTCTTCTGGAAATCCTCGACGGCGTATCGTTTTTGCACAGCGCGGAGCCGCCGATCATTCACCGCGATATCAAGCCCTCCAACATCATCGTTTCCAAAGACCGTCACGCAAAAGTCATTGACTATGACGCAGCCAAGATTTACCGGGCTGATGAAAAGCGCGATACAGTTCTGATCGGAACCGAGGGAAGCGCTGCCCCGGAACAGTACGGTTTCGGTTCTTCTGCCAGACAAACCGATATCTACGGCTTGGGGATCTTAATAAAGAAGATGTTCCCGGAAGAATCCTGGGTTAAGCCGGTCATCACGAAAGCCACGAAAATCGATCCCGACGACCGGTATGACAGTGTTCCCGCCATGAAGGCCAGCCTCAAAAACCGTCATGCGTTCCGTCATATTCCGGTGCCTGAAGTCATCCGGTTCAATGTTCCGGGATTCCGCAGCGGAAATCTCTGGTACAGTCTTCTGGCATTGGCCGGCTACGGGCTTCTTCTCTGGGTCATTCTGTCCTTTGAGGTCCATGACGCTAACGGAGAACTCGTCACCGGACGGGAACTGCTTGTTTACCAGGTCACGCTGTCTTTGATCGCCGTGGCGGAAATCGATCTATGGAGCGACTGGACGCATTTGTTCAAAAAGTGTATTCCGGTTTTGTCCCATGACAATCCCGCGGTGCGGATCATTGCGATGGCTGTAACGGCGGCCGTTCTGCCGTTTGTCATCATCTTCCTTATGGCTCTTATCATTATAATCTTCTTCCGGCATTGATGTGTGTGCTGCGAGCCGACCTTTGCGGAAAGGTCGGCTTTTATAATGAGATTGTTCAAATAAGGGGGAAATATCATGCGAAAGAAAAACAAGACATTCTCCGCTTTTCTGATTACCGCACTGCTGGTGCTTGCCGGATGCGGTTCATCGGGCGGAAATGAGCCGGTCAAACCGGATGATGCAGGAAACAAGCCTGCCAAAGAAGAAAAAGTCACGGTAGAGGAAACGGTATTGCTGGATGAAGGAGGCATCAAGATCACCGCAACCGGATTCGATGAAAAAGGATTCTGGGGACCGGAACTGAAACTTCTGTTGGAAAACAACACCGAAAATAACATCATCGTGTCAACGGACGCCTTGATCGTCAATAACTACATGGTTTCGGATCTGTTCTCGGAAAACGTTGCGGCCGGCAAGAAGTCCAATGTTTCCATGCAAGTGTTCTCGTCCGCGCTGGAAAAGGCGGGAATCACGAAAATCGGACAGATCGAAATTGATTTTCATATTCTGAACGAGACATATGACAGAATTCTGGATCCTGCGCCGGTCACTTTGAAAACATCGGTTTATGATTCGATGGATACCAAGCCGAATGATGTCGGGACGGAACTCTACAACAAAGACGGCATCCGTATTGTCGGAAAGTATACCGACAAGAACAGTTTCTGGGGAACAGCAATCGTCGTTTATATCGAAAACAAGACCGGACGCAACGTTATGATCAGTTCGGAAGATCTCTCGGTCAACGGATTCATGGTCAGCGGAGGCCTTTACTCGACGGTGTATGACGGAAAGATGATCATTGATGAAATCGAGATCATGGATTCTTCCCTGAAAGAAAA
>CACZNO010000107.1 GCA_902782505.1 uncultured Erysipelotrichaceae bacterium
AAACTGTTCAACCGCGGTTTTACGCAAGGCCATCTTTTTGAAAAGCGCGGTCATGAATTGATGAACCCCGTACGCCCGAATCACATCGGCGTACCTTTGGGCACCGTGATCGCCGCGAAACACAACCGTTTTATCCTGTCGCTGGAAAGAGACCTTCATAAAGGCGACGGCATCCGGATCTTACAGAAGGAAGACGAGGGCTTGGTGATCCAGCGCATGGAACAGAATAACCGCCCTGTCATCATGGCGAAAGCCGGAAGTTCGGTGACGATCCCCTATCCCGGCACGATTATCGCCGGCTCCCAAGCCGTCTTGACCAGCGATACGGAATTATTGGACAAAATCCGCGAAACCTACGAAAAACCGTCCCGGTATCTTCCGGTGAAGCTGACCGTACATGCGAAAACCGGGGAACCGGTGTCGCTGGAAGCGCAGATCAACGGAAAATCATTTACCGTCCGGGACACTGCGCCGATTGAGAAAGCCCGCAAAAACACCACGGACAACGCCGTCTGGCTTGCGCAGCTTTCCCGCACGAAAGATACCCCGTACGTCTTTGAACCGATCGTTTTCGATACCGACCCGGACATCTTCGTGCCGGTATCGCGCATCAACTCCCTGCGCCGTGAATTGACCTCAGCGATCTATAACGCGATGACGGAAAAGAGAACGCGGCGCACCCTTGCCCCGGAAACGAAACCCGTGAAAAAGGATTTCCCGCGGACCGTGTTCGCGGAAGTCCGGACCCCCGCCCAAAAAGAAGCCGCGGAGGAATTTGATACGGTCGTGCTTTCCGAGTCCGATCCGGACCGGCGCGTTTATCCGCGGTATTCGTACGCAGAAGATCTGAAACCGGCGAAAACTGCCTTCCTCAACGAACTTGCGGAAATGCGGGTTCCCTCAGAAAAGAAGTACGCGTCGCAGTATTTCAACCTCACCAACGCTTCCGCGATCCGTGAAATCCTGCGGCTCGGAATCGACGCGGCAGAATTATCCCGCGAGGTCAGCGACGAGGATCTGATCAAAATCGTGCAGGAATACCGCGCTTTTGACGGATGCGATCCGGCTTTGATCGCGTTTGTGTACGGGCGAAGGGATCTCATGATGACGAAGTACTGCGCGCCCAACACCTACCGCACAAGCACCGAGAAGCCGAAATGCGGACTCTGTAAGAAACACTTCTACGAACTGGAGTCCAAGACGAAAAAATATCCGCTGGCCTTTGACGATCACTGTATGATGCACATCCTGGAAGCCAAACCGTATAACCGGATCACGGATCTTCCGTTCTTCCTGGAAAACGGAGTCAAGGGCTTCCACCTGAAGTTCACGGACGAAAAACCGGAAGAAGTCCGGGAGATATTGCGTAAAGTCTTCCGGATCCTCGGAAAGGAGAACGTATGAAAAACGGAATTCTGTTGGCCGGAAAGATTCTGGCGTTTGTGCTGATCCTGGTGTTTCTGGAACTGAACCGTCATACGGTTACCGGCTGGATCCTGGAAATTCTTCTGTTCGCCGGGTATCTGTATCTGGCGTACAAGGTCTTCGCGGGGCATAAATTCCTCGCCGGGTGCGGATTGTTTCTGGGATTTCTGGCTCTGACGGCGTGTGTGATTTATCTTTCCTGGCCGCCGGTACGCCATGTGCCGGCTGTCGCGGTGAAGAATCCCGCGAAAACGGAAATCCGCGAAACGAATTACGGCCCGGTGCGCGGGGTGTTCAACGAAGACAAATCCGTTGAAGTTTACGCCGGAATTCCCTATGCCAAACCTCCGGTAGGCGATCTGCGCTGGAAAGAACCGGTATCCCCGGATCCCTGGACCGACGTGCTGGAAGCCGATCATTTCGCGCCGATGAGCGCACAGCCGGTCGACCTTCCTGCCTACAGCACCCTGGCCAGACTGATCGGGTATCACGAATTCTCGATTTCCCTGCACGATAACTGGCGCCCGCCCGTCAGCGAGGACTCCTTATATCTCAACATCTGGCGTCCTGCGGGAAACCATGAGAACCTTCCGGTCATCGTATACGTACACGGCGGTTCCTTACAGACCGGACAGCCCTGGTATGAAGACTACAGCGGCGAAGGACTGGCGAAAAAAGGCGCAATTGTCGTCAACATGGGATACCGTTTAGGTGCGTTTGGGTTCTATGCGGATGAAGATCTCGCCAAAGAGTCCCCCAACGGTACGACCGGAAACTACGGCACGCTGGATGTGATCCAATCCCTGGCATGGGTAAAGGAGAATATTCAAGCCTTCGGCGGCGACCCGGACAACATTACGGTTGCGGGCGAATCCGCCGGAAGCGCTCTGGTGTCGGCGTTATGTACGTCACCGTTGGCGAAAGGTCTTTTTCAAAGAGCCGTGATGGAAAGCTCGACCGTCGCGTCGATCAACCCGCCGCATTCGTTCAGGCTGTTGGAAAACGCGTTGGCTTCCGGAAAGGAAATGAAAAAACGGCACAAGGCGGAAACCCTGGAGGACTTACGGAAGCTTCCGATGAAGGATCTGGTTGACGAGGCCTATACCCAGCACCACATCACCGTGGACGGGTACGTATTGACCGAAACGCCGTATGAATCCTACCGGAAAGGAATCCATAACGAGACCGCAATCTTCCACGGATACAATTCCGATGAAGCCGGACCGTTTGTCCTGTTCGGAAAAGCGAACCTGAAAAACTACGAAAAGAAAATCGGCGCGTACTTCGGGGAATACGCGAAGGACGTTCTGGCAATTTATCCGGCCAAGACCGACGAGGAAGCCGAAAGATACTGGCGCGAGATCTACGGCGCCGTCTTCTTCAGCTACCCGCATTACTGTCTGAACCGTCTTGCGGCACAGAACAACATTCCCGTTTACGAGTATTACTTCTCGAAGGAAAACGGCCGGCTGGGTCCCTGGCACAGCGGCGAGGAAGTCTACCTCTACAACAACATCCCCGCGGATTCCGGACTGTACGATGAAAAAGACCGGGAACTTGCGGACGTGATGTCGGATTTCTTCCTCTCCTTTGCGAAAACCGGGGTGCCTTCCGCGAAAAACGCCGCCGTTTGGACGACGGATGTCTCGTCGGAAACCCTGATGGAATTCGGAGACGAAATAAAAACAGTTCCCGAAAGATCGCTGGAACTGTATCAAATCATGGACCGGATGGAAGGCTGGAACAATTAAGGATTCAAATCACAGGAGGCGTGCATGCCTTCTGTGTTTTCTATATACGAACGGTAGTCCGCGGCCCGGACCACAAACCCGGAATCATCCCCGCGGATGATGTTTTCATCGAGCAGATTCAATCCCTTCAGGACCGGTCTGGCGATCTTCGTAAGATCCACGGTGCGGATCATGGTGATCTTCGTACCGACCGAGGTCATCTCGTACGATACGCCGTTTACCGTTTCGTTGTAGTACGGCGAGGTGCGGACGATCTCCATAACCAGTTCTTCAACGCTGCGTCCTTCGTCCAGTTCAGCGTCGTAGACGATCGTTTCCTTCACCGAGAGAAGGTTCGTGCCGTCTTCGGTGTATTCGATCTCATGCGAAATCACGGAATCTTCCGTTTCCGTACGGCAAAGATGCGCCGTGACATCCGGGTTGGAGGTACAGCCGGCGAAACACAGAACGACCAGGATCAAACCGAGAAAACGTTTCATAAAGGCACCAAAAAAGCCGCTTCCGGCTTTAATCTCCGTTATCATTGACGGCCGGAAGGTGATAGATGGCTTCGCCTTCCTTGGTAATCAGATACTGTCCGCGCGCATAGTTCTCCACGTAATTGGGATCCTGGAGCTTGTCGCGTTCGTTCACCAACAGTTCTGTTTCCTGTTTCAGGGCTTCGTATTCCTTTTTCGCTTCGTTGATGTCGGTCAAAAGGGTATACGTGATCCGCGTTTCGGAAAAAACGTTGATCAGGAAATATCCGGACATCAGTAATAACACTAAAGAGATCGCCAGGGTGACTCCCGGATGGCGTCCTTTTTTCTTCTTGGTTTCACTCATAGGGTTTCCTTCCATTCTTCATAGGTTTCCTCCAGCACTTCGTACATGCCGGCGGCTTCGCTTTTCTTTTCGTTTTCGCTGATTTTCAAAATCCGCACCTTCATGCGGCGGTTGCCGAAAACGACTTCGATCTCATCCCCGACATCCACGTCGGCGGACGGTTTGGCGATTTTCCCGTTGACGGAAACACGCCCGTTCGAAGCCAGTTCGTTCGCAACGGTCCTGCGCTTCAGGATCCGTGATACTTTCAGATATTTATCCAGCCGCATATCTTCTCTTCCGTTTGCGAATGTATCATACACTATTCCGCAAAGAAAATCCAATTTCAGAGATTCTTTATCTTTTCCAGGGTTTCGTTGGCCAAAGACAGCCATCCGTTTTTCTTGGGTAATCGCAGAATGATTGACCCGCGGGTATACCGCATCTTGAGGTCCAGCGAGATCTTTGAGACGGTTTCAAACAGTTTTACCCCGTCGACCTTGTCGCACCAGTCCTTCTTGAAGATGATTTCGACTTCCGTGGGCTGTTCGCGGATCTCTTCGACGTGCGTATTCGCCGCGAGGATCTCCATCCGCCGCTTCTCAAACAACAACCCCACCGCGTCCGGGATCTTTCCGTAACGGTCGATGACTTCTTCTTCGAGTTTCTTCAGGACAGATTCCTTCGAGGCTTCGTCAATGCGCTGGTACAGGTGGATCTTTTCGTAGTCCTTGCGGGCAAACTCCTTCGGAATATACCCGTCTACGCCGATTTTCGCACGCGGAACGATTTCTTCCTTCGCGGAAAGGTCGAGGCCTTTTTTCTTCGCGATCGCGTCCTGTAACATATCCACGTACAGGTCCATACCGACGGTGTTGATGAAACCGGCCTGTTTCGCACCGAGAAGATCCCCCGCGCCGCGGATCGCAAGATCGCGCATCGCGATCTTATAGCCGCTTCCGAGCTGTGTAAAGTCCTTGATGGCGTCAAGCCGTTTTGCGGCGGTTTCGGAGAGCTGTTTTTTCGGCGGAATCATCAGATACGCGTAAGCGATACGGTTCGAACGTCCGACCCGTCCCTTGATCTGGTATAACTGCGCCAGACCGAACCGGTCCGCGTTATCGACGATCATCGTGTTGGCGTTGGGAATATCGATTCCGTTTTCCACGATCGTCGTACAGACGAGAACGTTGTATTCGCCGTCGGTAAACTTCATCATGACGTCCTCGATCTCTTCCCGGCTCATCTGTCCGTGCGCCACCGCCACGTTCGCTTCCGGCACCAGACGGCGGATCTTCTGCGCTTCCTCGTAAATGCGCATGACGTTATTGAACAGATAGAACACCTGTCCCTGCCGTCCGAGTTCCCGCTCGATTACTTCCCGCACGATGCCGGAATTCTTTTCGAGCACATAGGTTTGTACCGGCATGCGGTCGTTGGGCGGCGTGTTCAGCTGACTCAAAGACCGGACTCCGATCAGACTCATCTGTAAGGTGCGCGGAATCGGCGTCGCGCTCAACGACAAAACGTCCACGCTCTGGCGCAGTTCCTTGATTTTTTCCTTGGCTTCCACGCCGAAGCGCTGTTCCTCATCGACTACCAGAAGCCCCAGATCCTTGAAGCGCACATCGTTGGACAATAACCGGTGTGTTCCGACCACGATATCGACTTTTCCTTCGCGGATCCTTTCGAGAGTGCGTTTTACTGCCGCGGGTTCCACGAAACGGTTCAGCACCGCGATCTCCACGGGATGATCCGCGAAGCGTTTCTTGAAGGTCAGGTAGTGCTGGCGCGATAAAATCGTCGTAGGACAAAGAACGGCTGTCTGTTTATTGTCGAGAGCCGCCTTGTACGCGGCGCGCATCGCGACTTCCGTCTTTCCGAATCCCACGTCTCCGCAGATTAAGCGGTCCATCGGCTTGGCGGACTCCATGTCTTCCTTGACGTCTTCCACGGCTTTCGCCTGGTCCGCGGTCAGTTCGTATTCAAACGCCTCCTCGAACTCCTCCTGCATCACCGTGTCCTTCGAGAACGCAAAACCGATGTTCTGTTCGCGGGCGGTATAAAGACGCAGAAGCTTCTCCGCGATATCCTCCACGTTTTCCTGTAGGCGTTTCTTCGTGTTTTTCCATTCGTTGGTGCCCAATTTCGATAACCGGGGCACCGTCCCTTCCGAGCCGATGAACTTCCGCACCAGTTTGAACTGTTCCAGCGGCACCAACAGCACATCATCTCCCCGGTAGACAATATTCAGGTAATCATGA
>CACZNO010000108.1 GCA_902782505.1 uncultured Erysipelotrichaceae bacterium
ATCCTGTTTGATAAAAAGGGACGCAGGCATTTCTACTACCCGTTATTGGGCATCATGATCCTCGGAATTCTTTCCTTCTGGGCGATTCAGTTCACGCAGGGAACCCTCAGAAACATTATCCTTTACGCCGGCGGCGTTCTGATGATGGGCGGGATTCTTTCCCTCACCGGAGCGTTTACTTCCTCCTTCCAGGACAATCTTCCGGAAGGAACCGAAGGACGCTTCCAGGGCGTCCGCATGTGCTTTACGGTACTGATCCCGATGATCGTCGGTCCGATTATCTCGCTGATCATCGGACTGGATGCGATGGGAATGAACGGAGATAATTTCGTGCCGCCGTACACGATGTTTCTGGCAGCGGCTGTTGTCGCTTTGCTGGCAGCCATACCGATCCGGTATGTGCGGAATCAATAAAGACAATCTTTCACCGGGATTCCCGGTTTTTTGCGTGAAAATGATTCAAAATTTCAAAACGGTGTAATCCGTTGGATGGATTTGTCGTCGGTATAGTTGAAAGGAGATCTATGGAAGACGAGGAGATTGTGCGTTTATATTGGAACCGCGATGAAGAAGCAATCAGGATGTCTGCGGTAAAATACGGTGCGTACTGCCGTCATATTGCGCTGAATATTCTTCGTAATGCGGAGGACGCGGAAGAGGCGGTCAACGATACCTGGGTAAAAGCATGGAATTCGATTCCGCCCGTCAAACCTGCCGTACTGTCTTCGTATCTGGGAAAAATCACCCGGAATCTTGCATTGGATTTATACCGTACCAAACGGCGTGAAAAGCGCGGCGGTGAAACAGAAACGGTGCTGGAAGAACTGGGAGAAATTGTTTCCGGAACGGAAGATCCCGAAGCGACAGTAGACCGGATGGAACTGAAAGAGGATATCCAGAAGTTTTTAAATACTCTTCCGAAAGAGAAAAAGTACATGTTTCTTTTGCGGTATTGGTATGCGATGGAACTGCCGGAAATCGCCGAACGGCTTTCTGTCAGCGAGAACAGGGTTTCCGTAAACCTGCACAGGATCCGGAAACAACTGAAGTCCTATTTGGAGAAAAGAGGTTACCGAATATGAAAAAAGAAGAATTCTTTGAAGCTTTGAATGATTTAGATGAAAAAGATCTTTATGACGCCGGTCAAATGAAGAAAAATAAAACGTTTAACTGGTATAAACCTGCGATCGCACTTCTTGCGGTATGCCTATTGGCTGTTCTGATTTTACCGAGAATCATGCGTAAGGAAGATCCGGGACATACACCGGTCATTACCGGCCCGGGGGATGATCCGGTAGTAACGGTCCCCGGGGAAATCAAGACCGTCGCGGCGGAATATCCCGCGGGATTCGGTAAGAACATGGACGCACAGACGTTCCTGGGAAGTTCCGCTTATCAGGAATGGTGGGAACAGTGGCGTCAAAGCAACGAACAGTCCCGCCGCTATGCCGACAGCATGTATGCGTATTACCGGAATCTGTTGAAAACGGTGCTGAAAGCGGAGGATGAAAACACCGTATGTTCCCCTTTAAATACGTACATTGCGTTCTCTATGCTCGCGGAAGTAACCGGCGGGAATAGCCGCGCACAGCTATTGAAAATGCTCGGTGCGGAGGATCCGGCTGCTTTGCGCGAGAAAAACGAAACGCTGTGGCGCAGCAACTACATCAACACACCGAATGCGGCAAGCGTTCTGGCAAATTCTCTCTGGCTGAACAATGAAGTGCGTTACCGGGAGGATACTCTGCGTATTTTGGCGGATCATTATTTCGCGTCATCTTTTATCGGAAAACCCGGTACGGAAGAGATGGACAGGGAATTGAGAGACTGGACCGATGAGAATACGATGGGACTTCTGCGGGAATATACCGAAAATATGAAATTGGATACCGGCACCGTGCTGGATTTAGTATCCGCCATATACTATGTCTGCCCGTGGACGGAGGAATTCCTCCCGGAGGAGAACACCGAAGAAACATTCCGCGGAACCGCGTCGGAAACGCTTGTCGATATGATGCATAAATCGGAAATCATGACGGTTTACCGTACGGATTCCTTTATGGCGCTGAGTCTTCCTTTGCAGGAGAACGCCTTTATGCACGTATATCTTCCCAACAGCGGTACGGACGTAAGCGCGCTGGCGGAGAACGAAGATGTTTTCCGCGTTGCGCGGTTTGACAGCGAAATGGAAAGCCGTTCGGTATCCGCCATCGTCAATCTCGGGATTCCTAAATTCCGTGTGACTGAGTCAATGGATCTTAAGGAAGTATTGCAGAAGATGGGAGTCACTGATTTGTTTGACAGCTCAGCCGCGGATTTCTCTCCGTTAACGGAAGAAGCCGGAGAGATTTCATTGAGCTCCGCGAAGCACAACGCGATGCTGGAAATCGATGAAAAGGGCGTCAAAGGCGCCGCATATACGGAAATGATACTGGCCGGAGGAATTCCCAATCCGGCAGAAACCATCGACTTTATACTGGACCGTCCGTTTATGTTTGTGATTACTTCCCGCGACTCGTCGATTCTGTTTGCGGGCATCGTACGTAATCTATGATTGCCGGGAACAGTTATTTTCTTGAACGGATCTTCCGGAATTGATATGATGAAAATGTAAGATGAAACAGGAGGTCATCATATGGAATCATTTATCAATCTGGATAAGGTGAAGGAAGCTTTGGAAAACGGCACCGAACAGGCGGCCGCTCTGTTAAAAGACAACGAAACCATCAATAACGTAATGACGAAGGCGACGGAAAAAATCAAACAGGTTCCGGGTTTGTATGCGGTAGTCGAGGATATCCCGGTGATGGCGTCGATGATCAAGAGTTATATCACCAAGGAATACTCTGCAGTATCTCCGAAGGTCGTAGCTCTTCTGGTCAGCGCGTTCCTGTATCTGGTCCGCAAGAAAGACCTGGTATCCGATAATATTCCGGTCATCGGATTACTGGACGACGTAGCTGTCATGGCGCTGGCGGTAAAACTGTCTTCTCCGGAACTGAAGGCGTACAAGGCTTGGAAAGAAGACCTTAAGACCGTCTCGGAAGAAAAAGTAGAACTTCATCTGTAGAAAGCACACAGTGATCGGTGAAAGCCCTGTGAACTTAACGCAGGGCTTTTATGCACCGTATACACGGAAATGCGAAGGAAGCGAATATGGAGAAAAAACTGATTATTGACGAAACCGGCGCGCGGTATCTGATGTCCGGACAGGTGTGGTGTTATGCCAACAATGTTCTGGAGGTACAGGGAAATCCTGAAAACGGGGATATCACAGCCCTTTGCACCAAAGAAGGCAATCTGATCGGATACGGGTTTTATTCAGCCGTGAACCATATCAGAGCGCGGATTTTGTCGCGGAATGCCCAAACGGTTCCGGATGCCGGCTTTTTCCGTGAACGAATTAAAAAAGCGGTCGCGTACCGGAAGACAATCACGGGAGAAAACTTTTCGAACTGCCGGTTGATCTTCGGTGAATCGGACGGTCTTCCCGGGTGGGTCGTCGACCGTTATAACGATGTGCTGGTCAGCCAGATCAGCACTGCCGGCATCGAAAAGCGCAAGGAGGAACTGTACGGTTTTCTGGTGGAACTCCTGAAAGAAACCGGGGAAGAATCCTTCTGTATTTATGAACGGAATGAAATCTTAGCGCGGGCGAAAGAAGGCTTGCCTTCCTACAAAGGCTTTTACAATGATGCCGTCCATGCGGAAAATACCGTGATCCGGGAAAACGGAATCTATATGAACGTAGATTTCGTGCACGGACAGAAGACCGGATATTTTCTCGACCAGAAGACCAACCGGCTGATCACGAGGAATTATGCGAAGGGAAAACGCGTACTGGACGCCTTTACCCATACGGGAGGGTTCGCCATGAACTGCGCATATGGAGGCGCAGCGTCGGTAGTGGCCGCAGACCTCTCAAAAACCGCGCTGGAACAGGCGAAACAGAATGCCAGGCTGAATCATCTGGAAAACGTGATAACGTTCGTTCAGACGGATGTATTGCGGTATCTGGATGACTGTAAGCCGGACACGTTCGATATGATCATTCTGGATCCTCCGGCATTTACCAAATCCAGACGCACCGTGGACCACGCGTACCAGGGATACAAGCGCATCAATCTGCGCGCCATGGAGCTGTTGCCGGACGGGGGAATCCTGGCGACCTGCAGCTGCTCGAGATATATGGAGACCGAACTGTTTGAAAAAATGCTGGAGGAGGCTTCTGCGGAAGCCGGTGTAAAACTGATCCCGCTGTCGGTGACCTATCAGAATCCCGATCATCCCGTATTGCCGGAAATCAGGAGTACCGAATACCTGAAATTTCTGGTATTCCGGGTGGAAAAACAGAAGGATTGAAAATTATTCAAGCAAAAACAACATAGAACGGATTCCCGTCAATTGCGGAATCCGCTTCTTTTTTGTATGATGAAGTCAGGAAAAGGGACCGGTCCCGGAAAGGAAATAATTCACCATGTTACATGAAGTTAAGTTTACGTCTTTTAATGAACGTGATCAGGTTTTCGGTTGGGTTTACGTACCGGCATGCGAGCCGGAGGGAATCATTCAGCTGATTCACGGATTCGGAGAACACTCCCGCCGGTATTTCCACATGATCAATGCGTTTATGGAAGCCGGCTATATTGTTGCGGCAGATGACCATGTAGGACACGGCAAGACGGCAGTGGAAAACAATACCTGGGGAGACTGGGGAGACAAGGGGTTCACGACCATGATGGAAGATGAAAAGAAACTCCACGATCTGGTATGCGGATTATATCCGGATCTTCCGTATTTCATGTTCGGACACAGTATGGGATCGTTTATTACCCGCCAGTATATTGCGAAATACGGAAAAGACCTGGACGGCGCAACTATCTGCGGAACGACCGGTGTATGGCCGGGATTGGCAAAGAACATTGAACTGCTTAAGAAACTTGACGAAGAAGGAAAAGAAGACCCGACTCTTGCGGGACAGCTGATGGGCTGGATGTTTGCGAGAATTCCGGAAGGCGTCAAGCTGGGGAACGAATGGATCTGCGATGATCCGTACGTGCAGGAAGATCACGCGAAAGATCCGTTTGATGCGTTCACCAAACCGACTTCCACCAAAGCCTGGCTGTATTTCTGCCAGATGATGCAGGATATCACCGGTCCGGAATGGGCGAAGAAAGTCCCCGCAGAACTTCCGATCTACAATATTGCGGGAGACCAGGACCCGGTAGGACAGTACGGCACCGGCGTCTACCAGTGTGCGAACTGGCTGACGGTTACGGGACATGACGTAACGACCGTGCTGTACAGCGGATTCCGTCATGAAATTCATAATTACGAGGTTCTCCGCGAGTCGGTGGAACAGGGAATCATCGATTTCTTTGACGAGTGTCTGTACGAAAAATACGACTAGAAGAAAGAAAAAAGATCCGGAGTTTTCAGCTCCGGGTCTTTTTATTTGATGTGGTAGGTATCTTCTTCACAGGCGAACGCTTTTTCCAGTTTTTCGCCGAGTTCCTTCAT
>CACZNO010000109.1 GCA_902782505.1 uncultured Erysipelotrichaceae bacterium
ACCCGGGTGCTGGTACAGGGCATTACCGGCAAACAGGGAAAATTCCATACGGAGAAGATGCTGGAATACGGCACCAAAATCGTCGGCGGCGTGACGCCGGGGAAAGGCGGACAAATCGTCTTCGGATTACCGGTATTCAATACGGTCGCGGACGCGGTGCGGAAAACCGGGGCGAACGCGTCGGTCATCTATGTGCCGCCGGCGTATGCCGCGGATTCGATTCTGGAAGCGGCGGACGCAGGCATTTCAATCATCGTCTGCATCACGGAGGGAATTCCGGTAAAGGACATGTGCCGGGTCAAACAATATCTGCGCGGCAAGGACTGCGTTTTGATCGGACCGAATTGCCCGGGAATCATTACGCCTGACGAATGCAAGATCGGCATTATGCCGGGGTATATTCATAAGGCAGGACATGTCGGCGTCGTCTCGCGTTCCGGCACCCTGACCTACGAGGCGGTCAAGCAGCTGTCGGACCGCGGAATCGGACAATCGACGGTGGTCGGGATCGGCGGTGATCCGGTCAAGTGCACCGGATTCCTGGACATCCTGAAAGCCTTTGAGAATGACCCCGACACCTACGCGGTCGTGATGAACGGCGAGATTGGAGGAAGCGGCGAAGAAGAAGCCGCGGAGTATATCAAAAACGTCATGACGAAACCGGTCGCGGCGTTTATCGGCGGACAAACCGCTCCGGAAGGAAAGCGCATGGGACACGCGGGCGCAATTATCTCGGGCGGAAAAGGAACCGCGGCAGGCAAGATCCAGGCGCTGCGGGAAGCCGGCGCGGAAATCGCGGAAACCCCGGATCAGATCGGGGAAGCGTTAGTGCGCATATTGAAACGGAGGGGAATCTATGAATCTTGCGAGTCTTCTTGAAACGGCGATGATCCTGTGCTTCGGGATTTCCTGGCCGTTATCGATCCGCCGTATGTGGGTCAGTAAGTCCACCGGCGGCAAGAGTATCCTGTTCAGCTGTTTCATCCTGATCGGATATTTCTGCGGAATCGCGGCGAAAATACTGTTGAAGAACTATAATCTGGCATTTATCTTCTACATTATCAATGCCGTCATGGTAACGGTCGATATCCTGTTGTGGATCCGTAATTACCGTTACGAACAGGCAAACAAAACCAAGATTTCATAATAAAAACCGGATGGAACGGAACGCTTCATCCGGTTTTTCGTTGTCTTTTTACCGTTTCCCGGCGAAGAATTCATCCGCGATCTTCGGATAATCCTCCAGCCTGAAACAGATTTTTGAATGATTCTTTACGCCGAGGTCGGCTAAATGCCCGTGGAACCAGACTCCCATACAGGCGGCTTGGTAAGGATCCGCAACCTTGGCGCACATGCCCGTAATGATTCCGGTCAGCACATCGCCGCTTCCGGCCTGGGCCAACGCTTCGTTGCCGGAATTGTTGACGGTAAGATCCCCGTCCGGTGACACAACCAGCGTCTTAGGCCCTTTCAGCACCAGGATCACACCGTTTTTCACTGCGTAATCCACGGCGAGTTCTTCCCGGTTTTCAACGATTTCCTCCACGGTTTTACCCGTCAGCGCAGCGAATTCACCGAGGTGCGGCGTCAGGATCACCGGACCTTTCGCTTTTTTGAGATAATCCGGATGTTTCGCAAGCACCCGTAATCCTTCCGCGTCCAGTACGAACGGGCACTCCGTTTTTGTCAGTAGATGGAGCACGTCGCCGTCTTTGGAAAGAAGATTCGCGCACCCTGAACCGTACGAAACCGCATCGGCTTTTTCAAGGAAATCCCCCGGCAGCGCGACAAACGGCAGTCCGTCCGTTCTTGGATGATATACCGCCGTGATCTCGTGGGACGCGACAATCGGATACACGCTTTCCGCTGTTACGCAATGAATATACCCGGTGCCGACCGAACGCGCGCCGAGAATGTTTAAAATCACAGCTCCGGCCATGCCGAAAGAGCCTCCGATCAAAACGATGACACCGTTGGAGGACTTGTGGGAGTTCGCTTTCCGCAAGGGAAAATGTTCAAAGAATTCCTGTTCGTTCATAAGGTAATTATAACGGAAAAGATTGGAAAGAAACCGAAAACATGATATGATACATATAGTTAGATAAATCTAACTTGTGGGATCATCCGTTGAACCGGTGAATTGCTCCGCCATAGTTATTTGAACAAATCCTTAGTCGAAGGGAATTCGTGCAGAAACTGCTATGATACTGTACAGGCAAACTGATCCCCTAAAATACTTTATTAACTCACTCAAACACTCGCCGGTTCAACAGATGTTCCCACAGAAAGGCCCTGAAGGGCTTTTTTTGTTTTTAGGTCCATGCCGGAATAAAAGAAAACGGAGATTCTGAACTAAAGAATCTCCGTTAAATCGTTGAGGGTGTTATAGATTCCCTCGGTCATCTTCCGGATCTCTTCGCCCGGCTCAATCAGATCGGGGATCATATAGACTTTCATGCCGGCGGAATGCGCCGCCTTGACGCCGTCGGGGGAATCCTCAATGACGACGCAGTCTTCCGGTTCTTCATTGAGTTTTTTTGCGGCGAGAAGGAAGATGTCCGGCGCGGGTTTCCCGTGATGAACCATTTCACCGGTGATAAAGAAATCG
>CACZNO010000110.1 GCA_902782505.1 uncultured Erysipelotrichaceae bacterium
AACGCTCTGGTAAAGAATCACGGAGGCATCGTGCCTTCTTCGTTCGGGGAACTGACGGCGTTACCCGGCGTCGGGAGGAAAACCGCCAATGTCGTATCCGCGGAAGGATTCGGAATTCCCGCTTTAGCAGTCGATACGCATGTTGAACGTGTATCCAAGAGATTGGGACTCGTTGAACCGGACGCGAGCACAGAAGCCACGGAAACGGTCTTAAAGCACAAAATCAAAAAGGATCGCTGGATCAAAGCGCATCATCTTCTGATCTTCTTCGGAAGATATCTCTGCAAAGCCAGAAATCCGTTATGTGACGAATGTCCGTTCCGGGAACGGTGTATGTATCTCAAAGGAAAAACAAAGTAAAAGGGATGCGAGGTGCATCCCTATAATATTATCCGTCAATCAGCGTCGGATCCGGCGGAACCGGAGTCGGTTCGGGTTCCGGTGTAGGGGGTTCTTTTACGGTGAACGTGCATTCATCCACTATGGGATTGCACGAAACCGGTGCATTCGCATACGTATAATATCCGGATACGGTAATCACATGAACACCCGGTGTCAGATTGAAGAAAGTCAAATCTACTTCTTTGGAACGGTCTTTTGAAGCAGTGTCTTCAAAGGCGCTGACAGAGACAGTATCAACATAATCACCGTCAAGATAGATTTCCGCGACATCCATGATGGCGCCGTTGATCGCCCATTTGTACGGGTTTGACGGAATACCGTTTCTGCCGCCTTCAGTTTCTTCCTTCGAAACAATCTGATCGTAAGCAAGAGGATAGTACGGCCATTTTACTACGACAGAAACCTCGGTGGTGCTGGAAGTACCGGAAGTGTTGTAAGTAGTCTTATACGCAGAAGTATACGCTTCAAGTCCGGTGATTTGTTCAATCGTCGGATTCTTCCAAGAAACGGTCTTCGGGTTATACGCAATACCGGTGACGATGTATTCCTTCGGGCACCAGCTCGGCGGGGTAATGTAAGGCCAGGATCCTCTTACGAAGGTAACGCTGGTAAGCCCGCTCGGACGGGAGACACCCGCAGTCGGCGTGCCATACGATTGCGCCAGGACGTCGATCAGAATGGAACCGATCTTGCCGGCATAGTTGTAGTTGCTGGCGGCATCGCTGAAGTAGGAGCGGTGATCCTTCGAAGCGGATTCATAACCGGTCCATACGCCGATCGTGAACTGTTCGGTCGAAGTATTCTGCCAGTGGTCGCGCATCGATCCGTTCGGAACACCGAGCGCTTTCGCTGCGTCGGAATCCCAGTTACTCGATCCGGTCTTGGAATAAACCGGGTAATTACGCTGAACGACACCGACGTTCGGC
Organism: uncultured Erysipelotrichaceae bacterium; assembly: GCA_902782505.1. Taxonomy (GTDB): domain Bacteria; phylum Bacillota_I; class Bacilli_A; order Erysipelotrichales; family Erysipelotrichaceae; genus RUG11872. The sequence continues at coordinate 1,329 of CACZNO010000110.1, forward strand.
AGCCATTCGTGGTGGTCTACGTTGTTTTTCAGAAGATCGCATACCAGGTAGGCAGCCTGCGGCGTAAGGACCTGAATTCCCTGATAATCCGGAACATACGGTTCTAAGGAACTGTCAAGGTATTCGATACGCGTGATGCAATGCGGTTCAATGTAGACGCCGCCGTTCAGTAACATCGCCTGGGCTCCCGCCATCTGTAACGGGGATGCCATCATGCTGGCGCCGCCGATTCCGTACTGTTCCGCAAAGTTATCCGCGACCCAGCTGTCGAAACCGATGGCTTTCATGTAGTTGATCACGGTCTTTTCGTTGTTTTCACCCATCGCGGCGCGGGCTTTACGCAAAAGCTTGATCGCCGGGATGTTCAAGGAACGCGCCAGGCAGTCGTAAATGTTCAGCATGCCGAATTCTCTTCCGCCGGCATTGCCGAATTCGATGTCGGTCCATTCCCACTTGGTCGGCTTGTCCCATTCTTCATCCGCCGTGGAAACACCCGCGTAGTTGAAGGCGAGGGCATAACCGAGAATCGGCTTGATGGAGGAACCCGGGGAAGCCATGGTGTCGGTCGCGAAGTTGAATGTTCTTTCGCCGACACGTCCGCGTCCGCCGCCTAACGCAACGATTTCGCCGGTGTGGTTGTTGACGACGGCGAATCCCACCTGGAAGTAGTTGTCTCCCAGATAATCGATCGTCTTGCCCTGGCAGATTTCATCCGCGGCTTTCTGTGCTGCGGGATCCATCGCCGTGTAGACGCGCATCGGCGTAGTATACGGATCTTCTCCGGTGATTTCTTCAATTTCTCTTAATACTTCATCGATGTAGCTCTGCAAATCTGCGGTAGTGTCATCGCCGTAACCGCGCGACTGACCGCATAACAGGTTTTCAATGGGTACCGCAATGCAGGCGTCCATTTCCGCCTGGGAAATATATCCGTGGTTGACCATCTGGTAGAGAACTTCCCAGCGGCGGTTTTCACACCAGTCGACGTTATAATACGGGTTATAGAGGTTCGGACCGTTGATGACGCCGGCCAATACCGCGGCCTCATTCAATGTCAGCTCGGATACGTCCTTGTTGAAGTAGTATTTCGCACCGGTCTGAATACCGCGTGCGCTGCCGCCGAAATTGATCTTGTTGATGTACAGTTCGAAGATCTTCTTTTTGGAGATGACCTTTTCCGCTTTCATCGCCAGGTAAATTTCCTGGACCTTGCGGTCGACGGTGTTGGGCGCTAAGGATTCATCGGTTACGAAGTAGGTGTTCTTGACCATCTGCATCGTCAGGGTACTTCCGCCCTGGGCGATACTGCGGGTCAATACGTTGACTAACGCGGACTTCGCGAAACGCGGAATATCGAATCCCGCATGTTCGAAGTAGCGGGAGTCTTCGACGGCGACAAACGCGTCGACAACGACCTGGGGGATCCGGTCATAGGTGATATTGACACGGTTTTCAATACCGACCCGCGTGATCTCTTCTCCGTTGCGGTCGTAAATGATCGTGTTTTCGGATGACTTGAAGTCCGAAACATTCAGATCGATCGAACAGGATTTGATGATCGTATAAATGGCGGTGGATCCCGCGGCCAGACCCAGGATCCCCAGTAATACAATGGTTACCAGGATCCGGTTCCAGATGATTTTCCGCCGTAATTTGCGTTCCAGCTTATTCAGCGGTTTTCTTTTTTTCTTTGGCATATTCTTCCTCCTTGGAAATCAGGATATCGACAATTTTCAGGTAATCGATCCGCGGCGCAAGTCCGAACGGAAGCACGTAGGCGTTCTCCTTGAACCAGGCATAGGGAATGCTTTCCCTGGTGCGGTTTCGATACACTTCCACTATTTTAGCACCTTCTACCAAATATGTCTCTTCCAGCAGCACAAAACGGATGATGACAAAACTGATGGCTCCGTGACGGATCACGTTGTCAATGTAGTCGATCTGGTGTTTGTGAATGCTCGAAAGGGGGAACGAAGTCTTCGAACGGGATTCCTTGGCTTCAAAATCCAGGTGGTATCCGCGGTAGACGCCGCTGTAGTCGATCGTGCTGGGGATTTTGTAGTACGCTTCGGTGATTTTCGCTTTCGCACGGCACGCATAGTCCACCTTAACGACCTGGACCGGCGTCGGTTTCTTGTAGATCACCGCCTTGTCGGTTTCCAGGTAATAGGTATTGGTCAGGTTGAGATCTTTTTCCAGATTCATCCCGCGTCCGCCGGCGCCCTGTTTGATCTCTTTTTCTGCGTAACTTTCTCCGTTGGGATAATGTACCATATGATCACCTGAGATGAATTATACTTGAAAAACGCGGGTTTGTCTTTATTATGGGAGATATCACATTGAAGTTTAGAGAATCTTAATATAATATAATATGCGAGGTAAATCGATATGACATATATGGATGAAACAACACTCGCGCCGGAAAACGGTGCGGAAGAAAAAGTACAGCTGACCGCGGACGATATTCTGAATTTTGAACCGCAGATCGACTACAAGGGATATTCCCCGATTGAAGTGGACCGGTTTTTGGATATTGTCATGAACGACTATGACGTGTTCGCGGAACAGATCCGTAAACTGGAAGAAGTCAACCGCCGTCAGGCAGAGGAAATCGTTTCCCTGCGCAGCGAGCTGGCTGAACTGAAAGAAGCGGAAGAAGAAAAAGAACCGGAGCCGGAAATCACGGAAGAACCGGAACCGGAGCCCAATCCGTTCGCCAGCGGAACCAACGCGGATATGCTTCGCCGGCTGGCACGCCTTGAAGCGGCGGTATTCGGAGGCAGAAAACTTTAAGAACCTATAGTGCGGATGACTGCTGCGCAAGCAGAGGAAAGTCCATGCTCGCACAGGCTGCGATGCCTGTAGTGATTGTGCCGGATGAAACAATAAATCCGGGCAGCGGCAACGCTGACGGCCGCCGATCTTCCTAAAGGCGCAAGCCCACGGAATAGGCGATAACGTGCCAAAGAGACGAGCGCATGGGAAACCATGCGGGTGGAACGCGGTAAACCCCTCAAGCGAGAAACTCAAATTTGGTAGAGGAACCCCGAACTTTGAAATGAAGGAGGAAAGGGGCGGAAGCAATTCCGCAGATAAATGGTCATCCCTTAATATAAGGACAGAACATGGCTTACAGTTCTATAGGAGAGGAAGAGTCTTTCGGGACTCTTTTTTTCTTCCTTTACAGGTTGTATAATATAGACAGATGAGGAGGGATTTGTTTGAATCTTCCGAATAAACTTTCGATTTTCCGCATGATCCTGGTTCCGGTCTGCGTTTTGGTGAAATGCTTCCCGTATGCGCAATACAACATCGCATTGGGTTATGTAGATATGGGTACGGTGCGGATCCCCGTTTTGGATTTGATCCTTCTGGGGCTTTTTGTTATAGGAAGCCTGAGTGATTTTCTGGATGGTCAGATTGCCAGACGCAAGAATCTGGTGACGACTTTCGGGAAGTTCATCGATCCGATCGCGGACAAAATGCTGACAACGACCATGTTCATCATGCTGGCAGTGGACGGCAGGATCCCGTTATTCGTAGTACTGGTCTTCGTATGGAGAGATATCATCGTGGACGGACTGCGTATGATTGCTTCCCAGAAAGGTGTGGTCGTCGCGGCGGGAATGCTCGGGAAACTGAAGACGGTGACGCAGATGTTTGCGATCATCTTCATCCTGCTGTCGAATGTTCCCTTTGAATTTGTCGGGATCCCGATGTCGAATATTCTGTTATGGCTTGCGGTCTTCCTGTCCGCAGCCAGCGGCTTGGATTACTACGCACAGATGAAGCAATACGTTTTGGAAAGCAA
>CACZNO010000111.1 GCA_902782505.1 uncultured Erysipelotrichaceae bacterium
CGATGATGTCCGAACTCGGAAGAGAAACCGTATCGGCCTACGCGGCAGCGAAGGGCGGATTAAAGATGCTGACAAGAAATATCTGTTCGGAATTCGGTCATGCGAATATCCAGTGCAACGGTATCGGACCGGGTTATATCGCCACCAAACAGACTGCTCCGTTAAGAGAGCGCCAGGCAGACGGTTCCCGCCATCCGTTCGATCAGTTTATTATCGCAAAGCCGCCGGCGGAACGCTGGTGCGAAACGGACGATCTGATCGGTCCGGCAGTATTCCTGGCATCCGATGCGTCGAACTTCGTCAACGGACATATTCTGTACGTCGACGGCGGCATCCTCGCGTATATCGGCAAACAGCCCTAAACGGTTACGGAAACAAAACTTTGAAAAAGGCATGCGCATGACGCAAGCCTTTTTTTGTGCATTCCGTACGCTGTTTTGTGCAAGCTGTTCCGATTCGCTTGTAATCTTTTTTTGATTGTTTATCATAAAATCAGGAAACAGGGAAAGGAGGAAACGGTATGAAGATCCGACTCGCAGTCCGTGAAGAACGCTATGAAGAACTGCGCAAAGAACTGGAAGAAAAGGGAATTGAGATCGATGAGGCCTCCGATCTGGTTCTCTCGGAAACCGGTAAGTATCCCGATTATCTGAGCGTGCGGGAAGCGGACGCGGAAGGGCTGCGACGGCATATCCCTACGGAAGATATCCTGTATATCGAATCGCTGGGACATACCGTGGAAGTGCACGGGAATTCCAAAACGTATGAGACGACGGAACGGATTTATCAGCTGCAGAATCTGCTGGATCCGAAAATCTTCCTTCGCATCAGCAATTCCGTGATCGTCAACCGTTCAAAAATCCGTCATATCACTCCGACTTTTTCCCAGAAATTCATCCTCACGATGGAGGACGGAAGCCGCGTCGACGTGACGCGCAGTTACTATTACGAATTTAAAAAAGCCATAGGCATTTAGGAGGTCATTATGTCATCGATACTATCCATCACACCGGTACTGATCATACTGGCAGTCGCGGCCATTGCCGTTACCGTATACTTCTTCTTCTACCGTAAAAAAGTCAACGACGCACTTCGGAGCGGAAAGGATTCCGAGAGCGCCGGACCGGAGCCTTCCAGCATCACGCGGATCGGGATGATCTTGGTGCTGATCGGGGCAATGCTGATTATGCTGACGAGGATCTCGCAGCTTAAAGACGCCGTGAATCAAATGCAGAACACTGTAAATAACCAGCAGAATACCCTGAACAGCTTATACGTCAAGCTTGAGCATCTTGAATCCATGATCGAAGATCAGACAGGTATTCTCGAGGAATTCACGCTGGATTTCGGAGAACTGCATCCATCCGATCATACCGCGGATATCCACATCAGCGTCATTCCCAAACAGATGACGTCAACCATGACGGCAAAAGTCAGCGTCCGGGATCAGATCATCGAACTGAAGCGCAATACGACCGCAAACGGGTTTACCGGGTCACTGCGCCAGGATATCTTCGATCTGTCCGATTCGAATATCCGGGTCATACTGCAGGACGGAGAAGAACAGCACACCCAGAGCGTCGAGGATTATTCCCTGGCAGCGTTATGGCAGCATTATCTTCCGTTTGTGATCACCAGCGGCGGAGGCGAAACCACCCAATCCGGGAATTCCCTGAAAGTCAACTGGCAGATCCAGCTGGACTTCGTACAAAAGACCGATTATTGTTCGTTTGACAAAGACAGTATTCGCTTAGTCACGGAAATCAACGGACAAATCACGGAAGAAAAAGATATCACCGGTCAAATCGCCTGGCAGGACTATACCGGGTTCTACGAAGAATCACTGAAGAAAACCTATGATGTCAAGGAATCGGATGTCATGCGGATGTATGTAACCGTGAAAGACAGCGCCGGATACACCCATCAGGCAGAGGTAATGGGATATACGCCGCATCCGGAAAAAGGAATTCAACAGTACACGATCCTCAACGGAGATCAAATCATCTATCAGGAATAACCAAGCGAGAACCGTCCGCAGTCAGCGGGCGGTTTTTTTGCGGAAGAATGGTTGTTCTTGACTTTCGGCAGGGGATTGAGTAAATTTTGAGTAGACAAAGAACGGGACATGATTCCGGAAGAAATCTTAAGAGAGTCTTCGGTTGGTGCGAGAAGACAGAGGCATTCCGAAATTACCGCCCGGGAGTCCGGCAGCGAACTGCCGCGTAATCCGGCGTTAACGGAAATGAAGTGCGTATGTTCCATACGAAAAAAGGTGGTACCGCGCCGCAAGGCGTCCTTTTGAGGATAAGGGCGTTTTTTATTTGCCCGGAGAGGAGAACACATGATTAACATCAAAGAAAACGAAGATCTGCACGTACTGAACCATTCCTGCGCGCACTTGCTGGCACAGGCTGTCAAGCACCTTTACCCGCAGGCGAAATTCTGGGTCGGACCGGTCATCACCGACGGATTCTACTATGACATGGATCTGGAAGGCGCAACGATCAATGAACTGGATTTCCCGAAAATCGAAAAGGAAATGAAGAAGATCGCGAAAGACGGAAAACGTATCGTACGCCAGGAAATCTCCCGTGAAGAAGCGCTGGAGAAATTCGGTGACGATCCCTATAAAGTCGATCTGATCAACAACATGCCGGAAGACGAAGTAATTTCCTGTTATACCCAGGGAGACTTCACGGATCTCTGCCGCGGACCGCACGTCGCAAGCGTCAAGGAACTGAAGTATTTCAAACTGATCAAGGCTTCGGGCGCTTACTGGAAGGGAGACGCCAGCAACAAGATGCTGCAGCGCGTTTACGGCATCTGCTTCCGTAACCAGGAAGATCTGGACAATTACCTGAAGTATCTGGAAGAGGCGAAACTGCGCGACCACCGCAAGATCGGCAAGGACATGGAAATCTTTATGCTGAGCGATCTGGTCGGAAAAGGATTGCCGATGTGGCTGCCCAACGGATATACGATCTGGAGAACCCTGCAGAACTACATCACGGACAAGGAAATCGAGCACGGCTATCTGCACGTACACACGCCGGATGTCGGTTCCGTCAAGTTATATAAGACTTCAGGACACTGGGATCACTACAAGGACGACATGTTCGCGCCGATGGTCAAAATGACCCAGATCAACAAAGGTTTCTCGATGGAACAGATCATCAAGTCCATTGATGAAGGCAAGGAAGACGACGCCTACGTATTGCGTCCGATGAACTGCCCGCATCACATGGTTCTTTACGGAGCCAACCGCCATTCCTACCGCGAACTGCCGATCCGTATCGCGGAAGTCGCCAACGATTTCCGTTACGAAGCGCAGGGCGCGATCAAAGGCATTGAAAGAGCGCGGTGCTTCACGCAGAACGATTCGCATATATTCTGCACGCCGGCACAGATCGAAAGCGAGTTCAAGGGTGTCTTGGATCTGATCATGGAAGTTTACCGTGATTTCGGTATCAAGGATTACAAGTGCCGTCTTTCCCTGAGAGATCCCGCGGATACCGAGAAATACTTCCCGGATGACGATATGTGGAACAATGCGGAAGCGGCGTTACGCAACGTATTGAACGATCTTGGCATCGATTATTTCGAAGCGATCGGGGAAGCGGCGTTCTACGGACCGAAACTGGACGTTCTGGTACAGCCGGCGATCGGCAACGAAGTCGCTTTGTCCACGATTCAGCTGGACTTCTTATTGCCGAGAAGATTTGAACTTGAATATGTCAACGAAAACGACGAACATCTGACTCCGGTAGTCATCCATCGCGCGATCTTAGGTTCTCTGGACCGTTTCGTGGCGTTCTTACTGGAAGAAACCAAGGGCGATCTGCCGTTGTGGCTGTCTCCGCAGCAGTTTACCGTGATTCCGGTCAATCCGCTGGTGCACAGTGACTACGCGAAAGAACTTACCGAAAAGATGCGCAAAGAAGGCTTCCGCGTGAAACTGGATAACCGCAAC
>CACZNO010000112.1 GCA_902782505.1 uncultured Erysipelotrichaceae bacterium
AAGAACATAAGTCCGAATGCAATAAACAGAAAAGAAAGAACGGACGCACTGAGTTTGATTTCCTTTCGAAGAATATTACGCATGATGATCTCCCCTTTCCATCCGCAGCATCGCGTCTTCCAGCGTTTCCCCCGGTTCACAGTATTTTTCCGCAAATTCGTTCTTGGGTAAGGACGCCGTGATTTCTCCCTTGGAAATGTAGACGATATTGTCGGCGCATTTCTCAATATCCGAGATGATATGGGTGGAGAAAAATACCGCAATTCCTTCTTTTTTCAGTTCTTCGAAGACTTCCAGCAATTCATTCCGGGAAAACGGATCCAGCCCGCTGGTCGGTTCGTCCAGAATCAGTATTTCCGCTTTATGGGATAACGCCAGAAGAAGATTCAGTTTGACCTTCATGCCTTCCGAAAGTTCCCGCGGCGTTTTGGTTTCATCCAGCTGGAACAGCGACAGATAGTGCCGGTACGCCTGTTCGTCCCATGTCCGGTAAAACCGCCGGATGATATCCGTAATATCGCAGATTTTCTTGCGCGGATACCAGCTTACGGTCCCGGTGGAATATCCGATCTGTTGTTTGATTTCCGTTTCGTTTCCTTCGAGCGGTTTTCCGAAATACACGATCTCGCCCGCGTCGGGATGCACCAGATTCAGCATCGACTTGATCGTCGTAGTTTTCCCTGCGCCGTTACGCCCGATAAAACCGGTGATCTTTCCTTTTTCAATGCCGAACGATACTTCCTTCAGCGTAAAGGACGGGTATTTTTTCGTCAGATTTTTTACTTCCGCAACATTCATAAATGCCTCCGTACGTTTGATTTATATGAAAATTGTAAATCGCGGTTGCGGTTTCTTCAACCAACCGGAATTGTCATATTCTTTGTATTTTTGTTACTTTGAGTTGCGTCTGCGCCAAAAAAAAGACGCGTTAGGCGTCTTTGCCGGGATGTTTGTTACGCGTCCATGTATTTATCCAAAAGCTCATCCACGCCTTTGATCGTTTCGATGACCGGATTTTCGTAGATTCTGCCTTTCATGATCACCGTCCGGATATGACGCAGCGCTTTGAGATCTTCCAGCGGATTCTCCTTCACAACGATCATGTCCGCACTCTTCCCGGGAGAAATACTGCCGGTGATTTGATCAATGCCGGCGATTTTCGCATTTCCCGATGTTGCCGTATATAGCGCGAACTTGTTGGATACTCCGATCAGATCATGGAAGTAAACCAGTTCCCGCCAGAAATTGTAATGCGTGACGAAAGGACATCCTACATCGTTTCCCAATCCTACCGGGATCCCGTTTTCCAGGCAGGCTTTCGCGCACTGAATGATCCCGTCCAATACGATTGCGCCGTTGGTCTTGCCGGTCTCGTTGGCCTTGCTTTCTTCCGGAGTAAAACGCGCATAAGGAATCGCCGGCGAAAGCGTACAGATATCCGCCGCACCTCTTTCCTTGAAAAGACGCAGGATCTCCGCCGTCGGCTTCGCTCCGTGTTCGATGGTATCCACACCGTTTTCCAGCGCGACTTTTACACCTTCGGTGCTTTCCACGTGCGCCGCAACCTTGTAGCCGAGACGGTGTGCTTCATCGCAGGCGGCTTTGACGATTTCCGGCGGCATCCGTAAAACTCCCGGTTCGCCGGTTTCGGAAGAATCCATGACGCCTCCCGTGATCATCAGTTTGATCAGATCCGGTTTGGTCGCCGCGATCATACGGACATGCTGCACCGCTTCTTCCGGACTGGCCGCTTCGGTCGCGATCGATCCCGCGAAATGTCCGCCCGGTACGGAAACGGCCGTATTGGCGCAAAGAATACGCGGACCGTCCTGTTTTCCCGCCTGAATATTATCGCGGTTTTGCGCGTCCAGGTCCCATAAGCCTCCGACCGCTCGTACGGTCGTCACACCGCTGTTTAACGCTGCCTTGGCGTAACCGGCGTTGGATTTCCGGAATACGGTTTTCACTATGCGTGAGCCGGACAACAGCCGGAAGAGTTTTTTGTAGTTGATCTGTTTGTCGGATTTCGGCGGTTTTCCGCTGATTGCCAAATGCGCGTGCAGATTGATCAATCCCGGGAGAAGATACGCTCCGCCAAGATCGATCCACGGATAATACACGATTTTCTCCGAAGACTCCGGAACGATTTCCCGGATCTTTTCGTCTTCCACGACGACAGCCATTCCGGTGACCGGCATCATGTTTTCACTTCCGTCCAAAATCACACAATTGGTCAAAACATACTTTTTCAGAGGATTCTTTGTCTTATCGGTCCTGTGTTTCATGCCGTCTCTCCTTTCTTCCGGAGTATTTCTTTCCATCCTTTACGTATCAAAGCAGTATATATCCTCTCCATCCGCGGACGGAATAATAGGAATCCGCGCCGTTATGGAATGTGAATACCGTTTTGTAGCGCCGTTCGCAGAACAATGCCCCGCCCAGTTTCCGGATCTCTTCGGGGGTTTCGATCCAGCTGGAAGTTTTCAGATCGAATTCTCCGAGTTCCTGCAGTTTTCGGTAAAGCGGTTCGTCCAACATTTTTATTCCTATCTGCCGCGCCTGTTCCATCGCGCTTCCGGCAGGAGGATTCTTGGTGCGTTTCCTTAACGCCTCCTCGTCGTAACAAAGACTTCTTCGTCCTGCAGGCGTCTCCTTCGAACAATCGCAGTAAATCAGTTTTCCGCTTTCCGGATCCCTTCCGATCGTATCCGGTTCGCCGCCGGTCTCTTCCATGCGTTTTAAAACCGCCAGGACTTCCGGATTGTCCCGCAGAAGTTTTTCAACATCCTCCCAACAAAGATCGGGATGACGCTGCCGGTTCTCTTCAAACCGTTTTCTTAACTGTTCCGTCATCTTTGTGTCCTCCTGTCTGCGTCTGACTGTTTTCCGGTCTGGGATTGCGCCGCGCCTTTGCCGTAAACTGCGGCACGGTGACTTTCAGGACAGCGACCGAAGAAGCCATCCTTTCATCCATAGCGAATTCCCTTCCGGTCTGGTTCCTCATAAATAGTTTAAGCCCTTTGATTTTTTCTTCCACGTTCTTTACGATTTCGGCATGTCCCTTTCCGATCAGGGAAGCATATGCCGATCCGTAGGCACAGGGAATCTCTCCGCCGGAGATCAATTCAATATCGCATTCCAGTTCCGCGCAAACGTTTGGATTCTGCGCGATCAGGTCCAGTTTGTGTCCCTCTTTCGCTGAATGCATATAGAAAGTGAATTCCTGTTTTTCTTCCGCGTATTCATATCCGTAATGCAAGGGCACAACATACGGATATTCCCCGTCAAACAATCCCAGATGAAGGATTTTCGCCTTTTCAACGATCTGCAGGATCTCCCTGATATCCTTGACTTCCCGGTCTTTTCTGCGCATGTTTCAGCCTCCTTTTACTTTTTGCGGATCGGATGCCGTATCACGGTCTTCCGTTTCTCCGCGGGAACTTTTCTCGCGTCGCTCAGATAAATCTCATGATGACGCCGTTTTTCACTGATATCCAATTCGTAGCCGTTCTGTTCCATGTACGCATGCATGCGCTCTACCGTCCCAGGTTCGTCATCGTAAGGCCCGATGTGCATGCATTGTACGCAAAGCCCCTCCTCATAAGGAAAGAATTCCACTTTCGAGAAATCGGTCTTTTTCTTCCGCGCAGCTTCTTTTATCGCCCAGTTCACATCGTCTTTCGTGACAAAGTCCGGCAAACGGATCACGGAAATCCACTCGAAGTTTTCCTTGTGCGCGTAATCAACGCCAGCGGTACCGGATTGCTGCCAGAAGCCCTCCAGCGGCGGTACGACGTAATCAAAATATCCTTCGATCGCATGATCGCTCTTTTTGCTCATCTTGACGGTAAACGCTATGCCGTATAATAACCCGATCGCTTCCTGGTAGGCACCGTTTTCTTCATTGGGATCGCCCTTGCCGCGCACCGCGAGATAATTCATCGGCGGTACTTCTACCATGGCCGGCTGATCTTTCGGCATGTAAAACTCCTTGTATTCTTTCTTGT
>CACZNO010000113.1 GCA_902782505.1 uncultured Erysipelotrichaceae bacterium
CGGTCTTTCCACCGTAGCTAACACGATGACGTATTACGCAAGTACGACATTGTGGCTGGTCTTCTGTATGCAGATGTTCGGCGCGGCATTCTTTGAATGCGGCTTGGCGGACATTGTCGGGGACTTCCGCAGTCGCAGCGGCTGCACGTAAATCCGGAGTCGCGAGAGAGTAAGCGGCAATTCTCTCCTTTGGAGGCGTCCCGTCCACCGGGGCGCTTTTTTTTGGCGAAATCTTAGACATCATGTCATGTTTTTTGTACAGTGCTTCGGTTATTCTGTAGTTGTAAAAAGGGGAGATATAAATGGAAGACAGAATTTGGTTCGAATATACCCTGCAGGATGCATGGCACTGGCCGGTTTCGTACATCCGGATCACGGAAGGAGAAAAACCGAAAGTGATCTGCTGGACTTCGCAGGAAAGTCGGTTCTTTGAGATCGGGGAAGAAACGATGAACCGGATCAAGGAACGGATGATGCGCTTAGAACTGAAAGAACCGGAAAGTCCGTTCGTTACAGGATTGGCGGTGTCGGACGGGGTGATCAACGTTTTTGCGGTATTTAACGGAAAAACACGCAGAGAACGCACGGTTTACAATCTCGGCGTTTATATGGGACATGAAGCGCAATGCCCAAATGCGGCGGAATACCTGCGTCTTTTGGAAGAACTGGAGGAATTGCTGGAACCGTACGGGGTTCCCGGAAGTTTCTTCCTTACAGATTATCCGGAGGAGGAAGAATAAAAAAAACGAAGACCGTGACGGTCTTCGCTTTTTGTTATTCCCGCAGTTTCCTTTCTTTTTCCAGATAGGTGACTTTGCCCCGGAGATTTCCAAGCCCGTACATCAACAGGGAGCCGCAAATCAGATTGATCCAGCCGATGTTCAGACCGTTCAGGGAGTTTCCGATGCCGATCAGGATGTTGCCGATTCCCAACAGGAATAATACCCGGCAGATATTGCGCAGATGCTCGATTTTGGAATCGATATCCGAGAAGATGTCAAACGGTCCGTACTCGCTTTTGCGGCGGAAATAGATCCACTGGAAGACCCGGCCTACATATTCGGCGTTGGTCTCTTCCATGAAAGCCAGGTAAGAAGGATCGTGTTTGTGCATTTCCAGACGGATGATGTATTCGCCCGGTTCCGTACGTTCAAACGTGTACCGGCAGAATCCCACGGAGACTAACGCCCATCCGCTTAACGCCATTTCGTTGAGCCATTCTTCTTCTTTTTCAAAATCCCATACAAAGAACCATTTGCGGATTGTCTTTCTTTCAGTCATTGTCGATTCCTCCCAACATTTCCTCGCCGTTGCGGACGAGTTCCTTTAAACGTTTCAATTCTCTTGTCAGCACCTCCAGCCCCGAAGCGGTGAGCTGGTAGTTTTTCTTGCGGCTTCCGTCTTCGGTCGGAAGCTGTTCGATCCATCCTTTTTCTGTCATCGCGTTCAGCGCGCCGTAGAGCGTGCCGGCGGCGAGATGCACCCGTCCGTTGGACATCGCTTCGGTTTCCTGCATGATCCCGTAACCGTGCTGGGGATTGACTAAGGCTAAAAGGATGTAATAGGTCGCTTCGGTCAATACGATATTGTCCATTGCTTCCGTCTCCTTTCTATCGGTATACGTTATATCGTCACTCGATATATCGCATACTCAATATATCGTAACCCGATATAGTTGTCAACTGAAAATCAAACATTTTATCCGAAAAAACGCGGTGCTTTAAAATGATTCAAGTGAAAACGGGGACCGGACACCGGTTTTAGGCCGTATAATAGAAGAGAACAGGAAGGAGTGGGGGTTATGTGGAATAGTAAACCGTTCTTTCGGATCCCGACCGTCATCGGCGGGGTTTTCTACAGCGTGCTGTGTGTGTTCAGTATTGTAACGGGATTGATGTATGCGCTTGGAAAGCGGGAACTGAATCCGCTGGAATTATCGGATTCCTTTGTACGCAAACTGGATACGGAGGAGAAAAAGACGGCGTTCGCACGGAAAATGGGCGTCGTGACGTTCCTTGTCGGAATCGCGCAGGGAATCACCGCAGCGGCGATGATCTTTCACGCAAACTCGCTTGGTTATGCGGTCGCGTTGGGATTCACATTGTTCTCCATCGCGTCGGTCTTGTATAAACTGAAAGGCAAAGTGAATGCCTTTCCGGTCTTAAAACTTGTTGCGTATCTGGCGATTATTGCGGTTTTGATCTTCGGAAAAGCGTAGTCGAAGTAGAGAATCTATGGGATAATAGAAACGTAAAAAGGGGGCGGGATGATGTTCGCAAATGCCATTCAGAAAACCGGAGAGTTTACCCGGCCGATCCTGACGATCAGCCGCTTCTTCGGAAGCACGCAGGTGAACCCGGGAACCGCTACGCTGTTTTTTGTGAACGAAAACGGAGACGCGGTGACCTGCCGGCATGTCGCCAAACTGGTGATGGACGCCGAACGGATCAACCGCAGGTACGAAGATTTCAAGAAAAAGCGTGCCGAACATCCGGAAAACGCGGAAAAACTGGCGGCGCAATACGGGTACACCGGGGAAATTCTAGCGGAAATGCGCCACAATTTTGTGGATACCGTGGATCATTTTCAGACGCTTCAATGCGTTTTTCATCCCAAACACGATCTCGCATTGATCCGCATGGGCGGTTTTACCCGGACGCTTTACAGAGGGCATGCGGTTTTCGCGAAGGACGATCACGGGATCCAGCCCGGAGATTTTCTTTGCCGGTTAGGATTTCCGTTCCCGGAATTCAGCGGGTATTTCTATGACGCGAAGGAAGACCGGATCGGATTTGACCCCAAGGGAAGACTGATCACGCCGCGTTTCCCCAGCGAGGGCATGTTTACAAGACACCTCGGCGGAGACAACGGGGAAATGATCGGGTACGAATTAAGCACGCCGGGATTACCGGGACAAAGCGGGGGACCGTTGTTCAACAAAGAAGGAATCGTGTACGGTATGCAATACGAAACCAAGCATCTGCCGATTCATTTCAATACGCCCGGAAACGACCAGAAACTGTATTTGAACGTGGGACACTGCCTCAGTGCGGGAATCATCAAGAAGTTCTTAAGCGATCACGGGGTGCGGTATTACACGGAAGAAGATCTCGAAAGGGATAACGCGCCGCGGGTCTACAAGATCTGTTAGAATGGAGACTTTTATGAATCATACGCTTTCTGTATCCAATGTGCTCTATCCGTCGTCGGTGTTTCTCCGCGGGCACACCTGGAGCGGGTTTGCCCGCCGGTATCTGCGTCTGGATCTGGCGAAAAAGAATGTAACCCTCTACGAAGAAGACCGCACGGGAAACCTGATCCATGAAGAGACGCTGCCTTTTTCCGCAGAAGACCGCAAGGCTTTCTGCAAGGCTGTTTCGCGGGGAAAGATCCGGGCGTTCGAACGTCTTCTTCCGGAGGAAAAGAACAAAAAACAAACCGGAAGCCGCGCGGGATGGCGCATGGAATACGTTCTGGAATACAAAGACGGAACGCAAAAACGCGGACAGCTCGGCACCGTATACAAAGACCATCCGCTGGAGGAACTGATCCTGGAGATACAGAAACGGATCCCGGCATCCTCCGCCTACATCTTCTGAGAAAAAAGAAAAGGGCACCGAAGTGCCCTTTTTATGCGAAATCATTACTATCTGTAGTCGTAGAAGCCCTTGCCGGCATTGACTCCGGTTTCACCCTTGTCGATCTTTTCCTTTAAGAGTTTGCCGATCTTGTATTCGGTGGTGCCTTCAACCTGAGATTGGGGTTTCATCTGGTTGATGTTGTACGCTGTTTCAAGACCTACGATATCGAGAATCTTGAACGGTCCGGCCGGAGCACTGGTCGCTAACTGCCAGGTCAAATCGATCGTTTCCGGATCGGATACGCCGTTGGCCCATAAACCCTGCGCCGCGGATAAGAACGGAACCAGCATCGAGTTCAGGATATAGCCCGGCTGTTCCTTGTGCAGCTGTAACGGTACCATGCCGATGGACGCCGCGAATTTCACGACTTCCTTGTAATACTTTTCTTCGGTTCCCGGATGACCCATGACTTCCGCGGTATTGTTCTTCCAGATCGTGTTGGCGAAGTGTAAGGACAGATACTTTTCCGGACGTCCGGTGTATTCCGCGAACATGGACGGAAGAAGGGTGGAGGAGTTGGTGACTAAGATCGTGTCTTCGTCGAGAAGGTCTCTCATTGCGTTATACACGCCGATCTTTGCCTTGGGATCTTCGGACATCGATTCAATGACCAGATACGCGCCGGAGAGGGCTTTCTTCATATCCAGTTCGATATGGATCTTTTCCGCAAAGTTTTTCTTGCCTTCTTCGATGAGTTCATCGATGGATTCCACGGTCGCGCTCTTCCAGTCCGCGATCAAACCGCGCGGATACATGAATCCTCCCATCGGATTGCCGACTAACGCTTTCGCCTGCGCAAGGTCCGCCAGCATCAGTTCGGAGTAACGTTTGATCTTCGGTTCGGTTCTGCCGATGGATCCTTCGGAACGGAGCCAGAAGGTCGTATCGTAGCCGTGGTAAGCACAAATCAAGCCGATCTGGGTGCCTAAAACACCGCCGCCTGCAACTACTACTTTTTTGCTCATGATTGTATAGCCTCGCTTTCTGTTCTCATTGTAGCACGTTAAAATTTTCACGTATACAGACTTGCCCGGAAAGAAGATGACAAACGGGAAAGAGCGGAAAAGAGTTTTCCGGAATTTCTCCGGAGGAAGACAAAGACCTGCGGGAATCGTGATATAATATTCCGTGCATATATGCCTTGGGGCAGGGAGATAATAACTATGGTAAAAGAAGTTAATCCGAAGATTCATGTGAATGAACGGGACTATCCGGTTACCGAACACAAGTGTGATGATCCGGAAAAGGCGAAGCTGGTGAAAAAACTGGCGCTCATGATCACCGATAATATTCCGCGGAAACTGCCGGGCGGGCTGAAGGAAAACCATATGGATTTCTGGATCCTGGACCGTCTTTTAACCAAGGAAGAAGTAAAGTTCATGATCAGTTTCAAGAAACGCCGGGTCGGAAGAACGACGAAGGAACTGGCGGAATGGAACAATATGAGCGTCGAGGATACCCAGAAGATGATCGATCATCTTTTGTGGATCGGTATTCTTGAACAGAACCGCGACAACGCGGATCAGCACATTCAGTATATGATCCCGAAGTGGGTCGTCGGTTCGGGCGAATACATGGTCGAGCATCCGACGCTGCCGGACGAACATCCGGAAGTCGCGACGATGTTCAACTTAGCACCGCAGGAACCTCTGGAACTCGCGGCGAAACTGGTTCCTCCGGGAGGAGCCGGCATCGGAATGCACGTAATTCCGGTGGAAAAAGCCATCGACGCGTCCAGCCAGTCGGTCAGCGTGGAGCACTTATCGCACTGGATCCAGAAGTACGACCGGTTCTGCAAGATGGTCTGCGCCTGCCGTAAGGCCCAGCGGATCCGCGGCGAAGGCGTCGGGGATATCGAAGGCTATATGTGTATCGGCTGCGGAGACATCGCGGAATTCCTGGTAACTTCCGGAAAAG
>CACZNO010000114.1 GCA_902782505.1 uncultured Erysipelotrichaceae bacterium
CCGACACTCCGGATATTTCAATATCTGAAGGCGGTGAAAAACGCGCCGGCAGTAAAATTCATCGCCGAAGAGTTCGATCAAAGACTGGCAGGAGGAGAAGAATTCATCAACTGCCTGAAGGATCCCTTGCTGGATGAAAAGTTTTCCCGCATGGCAGCGGTCGGTTTTCTGTCGAACACTCTCAAGGAAGCGGTGAAAGGATATCTGGAATTGACTGAAAAGAGAATTCGCGTCTTCATGAAGCGATTTGCGTCAGGCATCCAGATTCTCTCCTATATCTTTTTGGGAGCCGCGGCGTTTGTCGTATATGCGGCGTTGTTGGCTCCGATGGATATTCTGGATCAGTTTTAAACATTTTCCGGGAAACCGCGGAATTCCTTCGTATTAAATAATGCGAAAGGAGAAAGAGAAAATGCGAAAGAACATGAAAGGTTTTACGGTGTTGGAGATGATCATCGTCATGATCATTATCAGTGTGATCCTGATTCTGACGCTTCCCAACATCCAGCAGAAACGCGAAGTTATCAACCGCAAAGGATGCCAGAGTTTATTGGAAGTGGTGAATTCGCAGATCCTGCTGTACGAAGTCGATCATGACACGACCGATGTCACGATGGATGAATTGATTGCGGAAGGATATCTCAAGGAGGAACAGCGCTCCTGTCCGGGCGGAAAGGAGATATGGATCGAAGGCGGTGAAGCGCATGCGGAAGATTAGGGGATTCACCGCCGGGGAAACGGTGCTGGTTCTTATCATTCTGACGGGGATGTCCTTGATGACGTTTGCCGGGATCCCGGTGTATCAAAGCGTAAAGGAAGTTCCGATGTATACGGCAGGAGAACTGATGAAAATTCAGTCGGATTGTATGAGGAACGGAGAATCCGGAGAGATAGAATTCGAAGAATCTTCCATCAACGGCGTAGGGATTCCCGGGGAGATCCGGGCAGTTGATATTCATGTGATCGCGAAAGGCAATATCGATCATCCGCAGACGATCCGAGTCTATGGGAAAAACGGATCGGATTCGTTTGCCGTATGGCTTGGCACGGGAAGATGCGCATTCCATGAAGACTAGGGGATTTGTGCTGTTGGACGCGGTATGTGCGTTATTTCTGATCGGATTTTGCGTAATGTACATGTACGCATTGGTCAAGGTATACGAAACGGAAGAGCATTATGAGATTTCAAAGGATTATGAGGAACGGGAGCTTCCCTGTGAAATCTGGTGTTACGACGAAAGCCTTTACGGCGATTGAGATGCTGCTGGCGCTTCTGGTCGCAGGAATGGTACTGACGGTCTCTTTCAGGATAATCGGAATCTTCCGTAAGTTTACTTTTCCGTCGTTTGAGGAAACGCAGGATCATCTGGCATTATGCCAGCTGAGACTGTATCTTGCGGAAAAGGAAGTACCGCTGCAGGAAGACGGGACAACGTTGACGATTCATACAGAAGACCATGACCGTACGATCAAGTGCGTCAACGGAAAACTGATGGTGCAGGACGGAACATTGGTGTTTCTGCATGATGTGAAAAACGTCTGGTTCTCATTTGAGGAGGACCGGTTTTTCCTGGATTATGAAAAGAAAGGAATACACAGGCATGTCTGGATTGCGTTTGGGTCGTTTGTGCCGTAGTTTTATTTCTTCGTACGCGCTAGCCCTGACAGTATTCTTTTTCAGCGCCGGCACGCTGTATTACGGCATCATGAAAAACCTTCTTGTGACCAAGAAAAACCTTGCGGATCTGGACCGGCAGATTTTCGTGGAGTGTGTGATGATGAAACGGATCAAATACGCGGTGGAAACACTGGATTACGATGAATCATGGCTGGTTTACGAAGACTGTCTGATCATGCCGGTATATGACTTTGAGGATGTGACGTGCACCTATGATTTCGGGGATTACGAGGTTACCCGAAAATATCACTATGACTGCGAAACAAAAATACTGACAATTCTGGAATAAAAAGTTTTACAAAAACCGTTGGGATGATATAATTTTGACGTTCAAAAACAAGGAGTTGATAAAAATGGTAATTGTAAACGATTTAAAGCCGGGAATGACGTATTTATTTGAAGGCGAACTCTACCAGTGCATTGAACTTTCCCTGAACAAGACCGCGATGCGTAAGATGGTCGTTAAAGCGAAGTCCAAGAACATGCGCACCGGTACGATTCTGGACAATGTTTTCACCGGCGGCGACAAAGTGGAAACGGCACATGTCGACAAGAAGGAAATGAGCTATCTGTATGATGACGGCGAAAGCCTGGTTTTCATGGACAATGAAACGTATGACCAGATCAGCATTCCGGCAGCGAACCTCAAATGGGAAGTAAACTTCCTGAAATCGAACGATGTCGTCAACATCACTTCGTACAACGGTGAAGTACTGGGCGTCATTTTACCGGACAAAATGAATCTGCGTGTTACCGAATGCGAACCGGCAGTCAAGGGAAATACCGCGACGTCCGCATCGAAGAACGCTACGCTGGAAACCGGCTGGACATTACGCGTTCCGTTATTTATTCAGGAAGGCGAACTGATCGAAATCAGCACGGCAGACGGCAAATATTCCGGAAGAGCGAAGGAATAACGAAAAAAGATGAAGCCGTTAAGGAAAAATGCTTGACGGCTTTTTCTGTGTGTGTTAAGATTCCTCAGGTAAAAAGGAGGATACATTTATGGCAGTAAAATTACGTTTAACACGTATGGGCAAAAAGAGACAGCCGATCTATCGTATCGTTGCAGCTGATTCGCATACAACCAGAGACGGAAAGGTTATCGACTTTGTAGGACGTTACAATCCGCGCAGCAATCCGAAAGAAATCGTGATCGACGAAGAAAAGGCGCTGAAGTGGCTCAATGAAGGCGCGCAGCCGACCGACACCGTTCGCAGCCTGCTCTCCGAAAAGGGCATTATGGCGAAATACGCAGCCGGCAAAAAGAACTAGTCCATGATTAATTACGAACAGGTTCTGCTGGACCTTGTGAAACCGATGGCGGATGATCCGTCTTCCATCAGCGTGAAACAGATGGAAAGTCTGTATGACGATGAAATCCTGCTTCACGTTTATGCGAAGAACGACGACATTGCCCGTCTGATCGGCAGAAAAGGCCAGATGGCGAAGGCGATCCGGGATACACTCGCAATTGCGGGAAGAAACGAAGGAGTTCGCATTTCGGTGAAATTCGAAGAATATTAGGATGCGGTTCGCATCCTTTTTGAACAAAGGAGAGTATATGGAATATCGGAAAGTCGGAAAAGCGGCAGGCACCTTCGGTGTGAAAGGCGAAATGAAAGTCATTTCGCATACTGATTTTCCCGAACAGCGTTTTGCGAAGGGAAAAGCTTTGTACATCCTGCATAACGGCAGCTACGAAACCGTGCATGTAAGAACCTACCGTGTGATGAAAAACCGCGTCTATCTTTCCTTTGAGGAGATACCGGATCTGACCGCGGCGGAACCGTATAAAAGCGACGTTCTGTTTGTGGACAGAAACGATCTTCCGGAGTTAAAAGAGGATGAGTACTATGCGGAAGATATTCTCGGCATGAAAGTATACGTAAACGACAAATATCTCGGTGAAGTGACGGATATGGATTTCCTTCCGGCACATCCCGTGATCCGTGTAGGAAAAGGGGAACAAAGCGTTTTGATTCCGTTTGTCGGAGCCTTTATTCTCTCTGTAGAAAAAGAGGAACGGATCATCCGGATCGATCCTAAGGAAGGTATCGTATGAGAATTACGATCCTGACCTTGTTTCCGGAAATGTTTGAGGGCTTCTTGAACACATCGATCATTGCCCGTGCGATCAAAAAGGAACAGGTCGTCATCGAAACCGTCAACTTCCGGGATTACACCCTGAACAAACATCGCAAGGTGGATGACTATCCCTACGGCGGCGCGCCGGGACTGGTGTTGATGGTGCAGCCGCTCGCAGACGCGATCAAAGCGCTTCGTACAGAACACTGCCGCGTCATTATGATCACACCGGAAGGAAAACCCTTTGTGCAGGAAAAAGCCCGGGAAATGGCGTTTTCGGAAGAATATGATCACTATATTCTGATCTGCGGGCATTATGAGGGATTTGACGGACGTATCGATCATTATATCGATGAAAAAATCAGCATCGGAGACTACATCCTGACCGGAGGTGAGATACCGGCGATGGCCATTACGGATGCGATTGTACGGCTTCTCCCGGGAGTGATCCGCAAATCTTCCAGCAACGACGAATCGTTTGAAGACGGACTTTTGGAATGTCCGCAGTATACGATGCCTGAAGTTTATGACGGATACCGTGTTCCGGAAATCCTGTTATCGGGGCATCATGCGAAGATCCGCCGCTGGAGATTGAAAGAATCCCTGCGCCGGACCAAAAACGAACGCCCGGATCTGCTGGAAAACCGGCGTATGCGGGACGAAGAGATCCAGCTGCTGGATGAGATTCTGATCGAAGAAAAAAACGGGAGCGAAGAGAAATAATTCTTGCCGTACCCGGACGAAATGTGTTATATTATTAAGGCTTTTTAGTAAGCTGACCCGGTTCCGCTGGACAAAGCTTCCATGAACCAACGGGAATAAACGAACGAAAAGGAGAAAGTTATGGATTTAAGTATTGTCAAGAAAGTTACGGAATCGCAGTTAAGAAACGATCTTCCGGATATGCGCCCGGGAGCTAAGGTACGCGTTTATGTTCGCATCAAGGAAGGCGACAAGACCCGTATCCAGATGTACGAAGGCGTTATCGTCGCGATGCGCGGCACCGGCGTTTCCAAGAACATCACTGTCCGCCGTGTTTCCAGCGGTGTGGGTGTTCAGAGAACCTTCCCGGTCAACTCGCCGATCATCGAGAAGATCGAATTAGTCAGTTACGGTAAAGTTCGCCGCGCGAAGCTGAACTACCTCAAGGGCCGTTCGGGCAAGGCAAGCCGTATCGCTGAAAAGATCCGTAAAAAGTAAACCGGTTCATCCGGTTTTCTTTTTGGGTATATACCCGAAGGGAAATTTGAAGTAAAATAGGCGTATGGAAAACAAGAAAAGCAAGTTTTGGGCAGAAGTATGGGACTTCGCGAAGACGATCATCATCACGGTGATCTGCGCGCTTCTTTTTACGAAGTTTGTTGCGTCTCCGGTCGAAGTCGACGGTTCCAGCATGTACCCGACCCTGGTGGACGGGCAGCGTGCTTTTTCCGGCATCCTCACCCGTAAGATAAACGGCATCAAGAGGTTTCAGATTGTAACTGCGTACCTCGAAGCGCGGGATGAACTGATCGTCAAAAGAGTCATCGGATTACCGGGGGAAACTTTGGAGATCCGTGACGACGTGCTGTATATCAACGGAGAGCCGGTGGAACAGGCGTTTTTAAATGAAGACTATATGCGCCAGGATATGCAGGCGTACGGAAGAGACTATTTTACCGCCGATTTCGGACCGGTTACTTTGGGGGAGGATGAATACTTCATTATGGGGGACAACCGACCTCACAGCGCCGATGCGCGCGTATTCGGCCCGTTTAAGGCAAGCGACATCAAGACGACCGGACTCTTTGTGTTCTGGCCGTTCTCCGATTTCGGAAGCAAATAACAGAAAGGAATCCCATGAGCGAGACCAACAAGACGATCCATTGGTTCCCCGGACATATGGCGAAAGCCAACCGGGAAATGAAGGAACAGATCAAATCCGTCGATCTGATCATCGAAGTCCGCGACGCGCGGATTCCTTTTTCTTCGGCCAATCCGGATCTCGATAAACTGGCGCCGGGAAAGCCCCGGATCATATTGCTGAATAAGGACGACAAGGCGGATCCGAAAATGACCGAAGCCTGGGAAAAAGCGCTGGCAAGGGAAAACACAATCGTGATCGCGGTTAACGCATTGAACGAAAACATTAAAAACACCGTATATAAAGCAGCCAAGGAACTGGCCAAGCCGCGCATTGAACGGCAGATCCGCAAAGGCATGAAGCCCACGCCCATCAAAGCAATGGTAGTAGGGATCCCCAACGCGGGAAAGTCCACCGTCATCAACAGTATCTCCCGCAAGAAGATCGCCGTAACGGCGGATCATCCCGGCGTTACGAAGAAAGTCACCTGGATCAAAGCGGCGGAGGATTTCTATCTGCTGGATACGCCGGGAGTTCTATGGCCGAAAATCGACGATTCTTCCGTCGGCCTTCGTCTGGCGATTACCGGCGCGATCCGGGACGAAGTTCTTCCGCTGGACGAAATCGTTTCCTTCGCGGTCTCCTATCTTCTGGAAAACCATAAGGAGGACTTCCTTGAAAGATATTCCATCGAAGAACCGGACGGATACGAAGACGCAATCCGTAAAATCGGTACTTCCAAAGGCTTTTTATCGCAGGGAGGAGCCGTGGATGAATTACGGGTCAAGAAAAATCTGATCAAGGACATCCGCACCGAAAAGATCGGAAGGATCACCTGGGAGAAACCCCAATGAGCGCCGGGAATTCCTATGAACTGGAAGCCTGGAAGAATCACAAGACAATTCTGGGTATGGATGAAGCCGGCAGGGGACCTTTGGCCGGACCGTTGGTCGTAGCGGGAGTGATTTTACCGGAAGGGTTTGCGATGGAGAATCTGGACGATTCCAAAAAACTGACCGAAAAGACCCGCGCGAAACTCTATCCGCAGATTTTGAAGGAAGCTCTCTGGCATGCGATTGAGATTGTTTCGCCGGAAGAGATCGACCGTTACGATATATATCACGCGACGCAAAAGGCAATGGAACGGATCGCCTTGAAGGCACCCGCGGATTATGTGCTGACCGACGCGATGCCGCTCACGGTCAATGTTAAACACAAAAGTCTTATCAAGGGGGATCATCTCAGCATCTCCATCTCCGCCGCGAGTATTCTGGCGAAGGTTACGCGGGATGAAATCATGTATTGTTACGACAGACTGTATCCGCAATACGGTTTTGCGAATCATAAAGGGTATCCCACAAAAGATCATCTTTCCAAGATGGAGGAGTTCGGATTATTGCCGATCTACCGGAATTCTTACGCCCCGGTAAGGAAATTCAGGGAATTTCAGCTTTTCCTGCGTATAGAATAATGTGGGAACCAACAGAGAAGCACTATATTATTACACTGTGAAATACCGCGGGAACTACCGCCGGATCCAGCAGGCTGTATTATCCAGAGAACCGTACGAATCCGTTTACGATCCGGTTTCTTTTCTTTGTATCGGCGATCCGGAATATCCGGCGGAGTTTTACCGGTTGAAATCTCCGCCGCGGATCGTATTCTATGAAGGCGATTTGTCGCTGCTGAAAACACGGAAGATCGCTATCGTCGGGAGCCGTATTCAAAGCGATTACGGGAAAACAATCACTGCCGGGATCGCAAGCGAAGCCGGAAAACGGTATACGGTTGTTTCCGGTATGGCGAAAGGCACCGACGCCATAGCCCAATCGCATGCAGAAAGGACAATTGGGATCCTGGGCAACGGATTGGATGTCGTTTATCCCAAGTGCAACGCCGCCTTATATTACAAAGTGCGACGGGAAGGTCTTTTATTGAGCGAATATCCTCCGGCGGTTTCACCCAGCAGAGAAGCGTTTCCGTTTCGTAACCGCCTGATTGCAGCTTTGGGAGAAAAACTGATCGTACCTTCCTGCCGGATCAAAGGAGGCACTTTGACGACGGTCAACGCTGCGCTGGAATTAGGAAAAGAAGTAATCACCGTACCGTATCCGATTGATGACTTAACGGGAGACGGATGTAACCGGCTGATCCGCGACGGAGCGGAGTTTCTCGTGTCTTTGGAAGATGTTGCGGATTTATAATTGACATTTATATGGTTTACGGTTAAAAATTTTTGTACAAGAAGGAGTGATGACTATGAAAGGTTTGGTAATCGTCGAGTCACCGGCAAAGTCCAAAACAATCGGGAAATATCTCGGGAAGGACTATACCGTTACCGCCAGCATCGGACATATCTGCGATCTGGCAACGACCGGTCCCGGAGGACTCGGCATTGACGTCGAACATGATTTCACACCGACCTACGCTATAAATAAAGATAAGAAGAATATCGTCAAGGAACTGAAGGATCTTTCTTCCAAAGCGGACGTGACCTATCTCGCAACGGACCCGGACCGGGAAGGCGAAGCGATTTCCTGGCATCTGGCCAGAGAGCTCGGCTTGGATCCTGAAGCATTGACCAGGGTAGAATTCCATGAAATCACGAAAAAAGCGGTCACCAACGCGTTTGAGAATCCGCGCAAGATCGACATGGATCTGGTGAAATCGCAGGAAAGCCGCCGGGTTCTTGACCGTATTCTCGGATTTAAATTATCCAAACTTCTCAACAACAAAATCAAATCGAAATCTGCCGGACGGGTTCAGTCGGTTGCGCTGAAACTGATCGTGGACCGGGAAAAGGAAATCAAGGCGTTCAAGCCGGAAGAATACTGGACTGTGCAGGCAAAATTCGAAAAAGACGGTATGGCATTTGACGCGGATCTGACCAAAGCCAACGGAGAAAAGCCGCATATCGCCAATAAGGAGGAAGCGGACCGCGTGATTGCGGAAAGCGTGAATCCGTTTACCGTGATCTCCGCGGAGGAAAAAGTCAAAAACAAGAAACCGCATCTGGTATTTACGACCTCCACGCTGCAGCAGGAAGCCAGCACCAAGCTCGGTTTCGCGGTCAAGCGTACGATGCGCACCGCGCAAAGCCTGTATGAAGGCGTATCGATCGGCGGCGATCTGACCGGTTTGATTACGTATATGCGCACCGATTCCACGCGTCTTTCGCCGGAGTTCATGGCGGCTGCGAAGGAATTCATCGTAAACCGTTACGGCAAACAGTACACCGGCTATTACCGGCAGAAAAACGATTCCAACGCGCAGGACGCTCATGAAGGCATCCGTCCGGCGCACATTGAATACGTACCGGAAGAGATCAAAGATTCTCTGACCTCCGATCAGTACAAGCTTTACCGGTTTATTTACTACAGAACTCTGGCCGCCCTGATGGCGGATGCGAAAAACTCTGTCACCAACATTCTCTTAAACACCGGCGCGTATGAATACACCGCGCAGGGTCATACCCAGGTGTTTGACGGGTATCTGAAAGTCTATGCGGAATATGAGGCATCCAAGGATGTAGTATTGCCGAAAATCACGGAAAACGATCTTCTGGACGCGAAAAAAGTGGAAGGCGAACAACACTTCACCGAACCGCCGCAGCGCTATACCGAAGCCCGTTTAGTCAAGGAAATGGAGAAAAACGGTATCGGCCGTCCTTCGACCTATGCGGATATCATCGACAAGATCCAGTCCCGCGGATACGTGGAACTGAAGAAACCGAACGATAACTCCAAGACGAAGGTTTTCATTCCGACCGAACAGGGGGAACTCACCAGCGGTAAACTCGATGAATTCTTCAAGGATATGATCAATGTCAAATACACTGCGAAGATGGAAGACTCCCTGGATGAAATCGCGGAAGGAAAGATGGATCACGTTTCGTTTGAACGGGATTTCTATAACAAGCTGATGCCGCTGCTGGATAACGCGTATAAGAACATGGAAAAGAAAGAACCGGAGAAAACCGGGGAAGTATGCCCGGAATGCGGTAAGGAACTTGTGATCCGCGACGGAAGATTCGGTAAATTCATTTCCTGCAGCGGCTATCCGGATTGCAAGTATCATCGTCCTCTGGAAGAGAAAAAGAAAACGGAAACGATCGAACTGGAGGAGACGTGTCCGGAATGCGGAGCAAAACTGCTTAAACGCAAGAGCCGCTACGGAAACTGGTTCATCGGCTGCAGCAATTTCCCGAAGTGCCGGTATATCCGCAACGATGAATCCGAACCGAAGAAATATTATCCGAAAGGAAGAAAGAGGAAATAAATGGAACAAGTCATTGTGATCGGCGCCGGTTTAGCCGGTACGGAAGCCGCTTATCAAATTGCGAAGAGAGGAATTCCCGTTCGTCTTTATGAAATGCGTCCGACCAAAATGACGCCGGCTCACAAGACGGAAAACTTCGGAGAGCTCGTCTGTTCGAATTCCTTACGGTCGGATCAGATCACCAACGCGGTAGGTCTTCTGAAAGAAGAAATGCGCCGGTTGGACAGTATCGTAATGAAAGCCGCGGAAGCTTCAAGGATTCCTTCCGGAAGCGCGCTGGCGGTAGACCGTGTTTTATTCTCGGAATATCTGACCAAAGCCATGGAAGAGATGCCGTTGGTTGAAATCGTGCGGGAGGAAATCGGCGATATTCCGGAAGGTCCGGTAATCATCGCCACCGGTCCTTTGACTTCCGGATCTCTGGCGCATTGTATCAAACTGTATCTGCAGCATGACGGATTCTATTTCTATGACGCGGCTGCCCCGATCGTTACGGGGGATTCCATCAACATGGACCGTGTTTATCAGAAATCCCGCTACGAATACGGCGGAGACGATTTCCTGAACTGTCCGATGAACCGAGCGGAGTTTACAAGGTTTTACCGTGCATTGATCACCGCCAAGACCGCGGAACTGCACGATTTTGAAAAGGAAGTGTTCTTTGAAGGATGCCTGCCGGTGGAAGTTATGGCCAAACGCGGAGAACAGACGCTGTTATTCGGACCGCTGAAACCGGTCGGACTGGAACTTCCCGACGGAAAACGCCCCTACGGTGTCGTTCAGCTTCGAAAAGAAAACAAAGAAGGCACCATGTACAACATGGTCGGTTTCCAGACCCATTTGAAATGGGGCGAACAGAAGCGCGTGTTCCGCATGATCCCGGGACTGGAAAACGCGGAATTCGTACGTTACGGTGTCATGCACCGCAATTCGTATATCAACGCGCCGAAGTTTCTCAAACCGACGTATGAGACGAAAATGCGCCCGGGCTTGTTCTTTGCGGGACAGTTTGCCGGTGTGGAAGGGTACGTTGAATCAGCGGGAAGCGGTTTGGTTGCCGGTATCAATATGGCCCGTTACATCAAAGGCGAGGAACAGATCGATTTCGGCGCGGATACGATGCTGGGGGCGATGGCGAACTATATCACCACCGCAAATCCCGCCTCGTTCCAGCCGATGAATGCGAACTGGGGAATTTTCCGTTCGGAATGCGACAAACAGGACCCGAAGAAAAAGGAAAAAGACGCTGCCAAGGCCCTGGAAAATATTGAAAAGATCAAAACGGAATTCTTATGCGGGAACTGATCGATGCGTTTTTAGACTATATGAGCCGCACAGCCAGCGGCTCTTCACACACAAGGGACGCATACCGGCGTGATCTTACACGGTACTTTGATTTTCTTTCATCCCAAGGTGTGGAAGATCCGAAGGAAGCGGATAAGTATACGGTCAACGAATATCTCTTGAAACTGCGCAGCGGTGAACTTACGGAAAAACAAATCGGGAAGCCCACGCTGGCG
>CACZNO010000115.1 GCA_902782505.1 uncultured Erysipelotrichaceae bacterium
GTACACTAAAGGAGAAGACAGGAGGCATTTTATGACTGAAAAACGCATTACAGAGATGAAGAATCTCTGTACCGAAATGCGCGAAAAAATCATCACAATGATCGCGTACGCCGGCAAAGGACACCCGGGCGGATCCCTGTCCGCGGTGGAGTTTCTCGCGGCGTGTTATTTTGAAGAAATGAATCTTCGTCCGGAAGATCCCGCCTGGGCCGACCGTGACCGTTTCGTCTTATCCAAGGGCCACGCCTCCGCGGCAATCTACGCGGCTTTGGCGATAAAGGGGATTATTTCCCCGGAAATACTGGACACCTACAACCGTTTCGGTTCGATCCTGCAGGGTCATCCCGACTCCAAAAAGTGCCCGGGCATCGAGATCTCGACCGGATCCCTCGGGCAGGGGTTCGCCTGCGCCGCGGGGATGGCGTTAACCGGAAAACTCGACCGGAAAGACTACGTCGTCTACGCGCTTTGCGGGGACGGCGAGTGTAACGAAGGCGAAATCTGGGAAACCTGCCAAAGCGCGTCCAAATATCATCTGGACAATCTGATCCTGATGGTGGACCAAAACGGGTTCCAGGGCGACGGGGACGTAAGGGAGATCATGCCGCCGCTGGATCTGGCGAAGAAATTCGAAGCCTTCGGATTCGACGTACAGTCGATTGACGGAAACGATATCGATGAGGTTGTCGAAGCCCTGAAAAAAGCCCGCATAAAGAAAAACGGAAAGCCGCAGTGCGTAATCGGAAAAACCACCAAAGGAAAAGGCGTATCCTTCATGGAAAACAACCCCGACTGGCACGGGAAAGCCCCCAACGCTTCCCAATGTAAAACCGCGTTGACAGAGATCCGGGCGCATTATATCCCGGCAAAGGAGACGATATGAGCCCAAGAGCGACCCGTGACGCCATCGGCGAAGCGTTATACGAACTCGGAAAAGAAGACGAACGCATCGTTGTCATCGATAACGACATCGGCGGCGCCTGCAAGACAGATCAATTCAAAGTCGCATTTCCTTTGCGTCATTTCAACGTCGGCATCGCCGAACAGAACGGCGCCGGAATCGCCGCCGGGATGGCCGCGTCCGGAAAGATTCCGTTCGTTGTGACCTTCGCGGCTTTCGCGTCGATGCGGATGGCTGAAATGATCCGTCAGGAAATGTGTTATCCGCGTCTGAACGTCAAAATTATCGGTTCCCACGCCGGCCTGACCACCGCCTCCAACGGCGCCTCCCACCAAAGTGTCGAGGACGTCGGGATCTTCCGGTCATTCCCGCATATGACGATCGTGATGGCCGCCGACTATCCTTCCGCGGTCGAGCTTACAAAAAAAGCCGCGTATTATCCCGGCCCCGTGTACCTGCGCTATACCCGCGCGGACATCGAAGACATCTACACGAACGCAAAAGACCTAGAGATCGGAAAGGCCGTCTTCCTGAAAGAAGGGAAAGACGCCGCGATCTTAGCCAACGGCGATACGGTACGCTTGGCCATCCGCGCCGCGGACATCCTGTTACGGGAGGGAATACGGGTGTCGGTGTTGGATGTGCACACGGTCAAGCCGCTCGACAAAGACGCGGTGCGCAAAGTTCTTGACGAATCGGGAAAACTGGTCAGTGTCGAGGATCACAACGTGATCGGCGGCCTTGGAAGCGCCGTCGCGGAAGTGATTGCCGAAGAAGGGCGCGGTATCTTGCGGCGCGTCGGAATCAACGATGAATTCGGGCAGTGCGGTACCTACGAAGAACTGATGGACCATTACGGGATCACCGCGGAAACAATCGCGGAAGCTGTAAGGGAACTCTGCAGGAAATAAAACATCAGAGGACAGAAAAATCCGAGAAAGTATGAATTACCAAAAATAAGACAAAATATAAAGAATTAATAATTTCCTTTATAGCTTCGTTGAAAACCAATTGCCCCACCATCGACCAACTTTTGATAAGATTCTACATTTTTGCAATAAAACACGAATCAATCCAACAAACACAATTATTGTATGCCCGCTATATTGTAGGTCATATCGAACTGTATCCGGAGATTCAGGAGTACCTGATGACCGAAGGAAAAAAGTATCTGGACACGCTGGGATAAAAAATATAAATTTTTAGCACTCTCGACTTGACAGTGCTAAAAGAAAAGACTATAACATAGTTGAACAAAGGAAGAGAGAAGATCCTGAGACATAGAATCCAAACCCTCCATTCCCTTGCTCAGGAAACATAGTTCACTTAGAACGATGAGAAATGAGTAAAGGAGGTAAATGACTATGTTAGTACCAAGTATTTTCGGTGAAAACCTGTTTGATGATTGGATGGATGACTTCCCGGTGTTTAACGGATTCGATAACAACGTAAACCGCAAACTCTACGGCAAGCACGCGAACCGCGTGATGCTGACGGATGTTCATGAAAAGGAAGACCATTACGAAGTGGACATCGACCTTCCGGGCTTCAAGAAAGATGAAATCACTCTGCAGTTAAAGGAAGGCTATCTGACCGTTACGGCTGCCAAAGGCTTAGACGAGGAAGAGAAAGACAAGAAGGGAACCCCGGTCCGCATTGAACGTTATGCGGGCACCATGCAGAGAAGCTTCTACGTCGGCGAAGACATCGCAAAGGAGGAAATCCACGCGAAGTATGAAGACGGCGTCCTTCGCTTAACCGTTCCGAAGAAGGAAGAAACCAAGAAACTTCCGGAAAACGAAACGATCATGATTGAATAAAGAATCCCGGACATCTTCGGATGCCCGGGACTCTTTTTTTTATTTCTTGATCAGTCCGTGCAGGTAACGCATCTGCCAGGGATCATACTTCAGGAACCTGCGGTCATAGGTGTAGATTCCGTTGTTTTCGATTTCCACGTCGGATAACTGGGTGTAGATCAGAGCCGAAAGACCTTTCTTCCGAAGCGGAAGGACTTCGTTCTGAATAAAACCTGTGTATCTTTTTTGAAGCTCTCCGGTTGTCTTATAGGCTCCGCCGGAAAAGGTGTGTTCCCCCGCTTAAAGAAACGCATATACCAGCAACAGAGGAAGAATGAAAACGGAGATTCCGGCAATCATGACGGGAACCGCTTTCTTCCGTTTCCGGGCCAGAAAGAAAACGCCCAACACTATACCGGATAACACGAATAACCGGAAACAATTCACCAGAAAAAGTACTCCGAAGATGGAGATTCCTTCCGGAAACGTCTGAAACAACAGGTTTCCCGCGGACGAAAACAACGACGGCAGCCCGTACGCCTTATGTACGGTGTAATAGTCCGGCAAAAACGAAAGAGCCCCGATTGCAAGGACGAAAAGAACCGTGTGAAGAAGTTTCTGTTTCCGATCCGCCGACGCGTGAACGCTCAAACGGTGATATATCGACATCCCAGTCTCCGATTCCGCCGTAAAGTATCCCGCGAACACGATCAGCAGGATCCCGGCCGCCTTGATCAGATTCAGAAGATCGCGCCGGATGCCCTTGCGATCAAATAACGCCTCATACCCGGTCTGGTAGACGTATTCCTGCGTATCGGACAGGCGTTCGTATTGGCGCAGGGCTTTTTCGTAGCCTTCCGTCCGTGCCAGTTCATTGACCAACGGCTGAATGAGCAGGGAGACCGCCTCCCCGTCGCCGTATTGCGCATACTTCGCCAGTTCCTCACGTACTTCGTCGAAGTGTTTCCGATCGTCTTCCAGAAACGCTTTCTTCGCGTCGTTTTTCGGGCCCTCCAGAACGTCGGAATACTCCTTGTAGACAAATTCCGTCGTGGAATAATAGGGCTGATAGGTAAAATGCCCGGCAGCCTGAAGCCCGATCAGTACCAGGGTCAACACCGCGCCTTTGGAAAGAAGGTACAGTTTCTTTCCTTCGTAGAGAAAAAGGGAGTGCCCGGCTTTTCGGTGCGGAAGAGTCCTCGTCTTCTGATCCGG
Source organism: uncultured Erysipelotrichaceae bacterium (assembly GCA_902782505.1). GTDB lineage: Bacteria > Bacillota_I > Bacilli_A > Erysipelotrichales > Erysipelotrichaceae > RUG11872. The sequence continues at coordinate 3,916 of CACZNO010000115.1, forward strand.
AGACAAAGACCTTTTCCGCATTCCAAAGAGCCCGGCGGTCAACCCCGCAAGAACGTACGCCCCCATGACGACCCATAAAAGAGGAAGCTGACGCAAGGGAATGCCGAAGAAGTTGAGATACTCGCAGGCGTTGTACCAGCGATGAACGTTCCCGAGTCCAATCGGGTTGAGACTGCGGATCCAGAGGTTTCCGGACGTTTCCGCATAAAAGGACAAAGCCGAAACCGCCGCAGCGCTCAGAAGGTACGGAAGAAGACGCAGGACATAGGACAGGCTATATAAAACGACCGCGATCGTCAGCACCCACGCCAGTTTCTGCGCCAGAAATACGCAGAGATACTGCGTCACGGTGAATGGATAGGGAATATTGATGAAGCCGTAGACGCTTTGAACCGGAACGTTCAGGGAATCGTTTCCGACCAATACCGAAGACAACACCCAGTTGGTCCCGTACAGAAGGACAAAACCGCCCAGGCTCACGGTCAGGATGACCCCGAGCTTGCGGAAAAACAGTGTTTCCTGTCCCAACATGGTGGGGTGGGTTATCAAAGGAGCGTTCATCCGCCGCTCCGTGACGACCAGAAGAAGACTCACCAGAAGGGGAAGGCACGCCGTCAGGATATCCGTAAAACGCCAAGAAAAGAACCGTTCCGCACCGCCGTAAAACCCGACGGCCGGAGCGATTCCGACCAAGGCTTCATACACTTTGTAAGATCGCTTCATGGCGCGTACATTGAAGGAATTCTCGTCTCCGAACAGTCCGATCTTCTGTTTGATTCGATTGTCGTTCAGCTGTCCCTCGAGATATGCGGGATAGTTTCGGGCTTCGTTGATCCGCACCAGAGCTTCGGTTTTCAGTTCTTCCAGACGCTGGTATTCCAGCCAGCGGCCGAGATCTCCTTCGTTTTCAAACAGAATCGAACGCATTTCCCGATCGATGACGGAAAGATCTTTCGTAAGTTGTTCCGCGGGAGCGTATTCCCCGCGGATTTCCGCCATGCGGTATCCCTTGGAGGAATCGCAAAGCGCGGAAGAAAACGCCGCCGCGTTCAACCCGACGAGAAACACGAACACACCGAGAAACCACCGGTTTTTCATCAGTTTCAGGAATTCGAATCTCATAACGGTTCCTTTCCGAAATCCCAGAGATAAAGGTCTTCGATGGTCGCCGCGGAAGGCGTACCCCGGTAGGGAAACGGTCTTTGAAGGATGATCCGGACTTCCGCGAGGCCGTTTTTGCGGACGATTCCGGTGATGATGCCGAACGGTTCCAGTTTGGAAATGTTTTCTTTTTTCACCAGAAAAAACCGTATTTTCCCTTCAAAACCGGCTTCCAGCTCTTCCGGCGTACCGTCGCGAAGGATTTTTCCTTTGGACAGAAACAGGATTCTTCCGGCGATCTGTTCGACGTCCTGTACAACGTGGGTGGAGATGATGACGATTTTGTCGAGCCCGATCTTTCCAATCAGATTCCGAACCGCAATGCGCTGCCAGGGATCCATGCCGGCGGTCGGTTCGTCCAGGATGAGGATTTCCGGATCGTCCATGACCGCCTGAATCAGAAGAAGTCTCTGCCGCATTCCGCCGGAATAGTGTTTGAGCTTCTTGTTCCGGTCGTCCCACAAACCCAGTTCAATCAGATATTCGCGGATCACCGTTTCTGCCTTCTTTTTGTCCATTCCTTTTAGCGAAGCCATGTAGTAAAGGAACTCCAACCCCGTGAAATCGGGATAGTAGATCTGTGTCTGCGGCAGGTACCCGATCCGTTTCCGGTATTCTTTTCCCAGCGTCCGGATGTTTTTGCCGTTAAAGAGAACTTCTCCGGAAGAAGCTTCTAGATTCTGAACCAGAATATTCATCAGGGTCGATTTTCCCGCCCCGTTGGGGCCGAGAAGCCCGTAAATCCCTTCGGTAAGATCCAAAGACACATGATTTAAAGCCTGTTCCCGACCGTAAGACTTGGAAACATCCCGGATTTCCAGGCGCATATTCTCACCTCGATTGTGTTAATTAAACGGAATTCCCTGATCGAGTCTCCCGTTGATGAAGTCTTCATAGGATACCCAGTTTCTGTCCCAGCCCTGACCATCCTCTTTGTTCCGGTAATCGTTTCCTACAAAACCGCCGGAAGATTCCAGAAAAACCGTGAAGGGAACTGCCGGAGCGGAAGGGTCCGTTGGAATCGTGAACATTTCGCCGGTGCTGAGCCGTAAAAGCCGCCAGCGCAGAGCGCCGTTTTCCCGGCCGATAAGGACAATATGATCGCCATACATGCTGTAATTGGAGATCCCCGGGACGGTTGTTAAAAAGATTTTAGATCCGGAAGAAACGTCGTACAAGCTCAGATCTTCTTTCTCCACCAGCACCAGATATCGTCCGATCAGTTTCGGAAAACTGTCGCAGTAGTCGCAAAAACCTTCGCTTCTCCGCGTGATTGTTTCCGTTTTCATGGAACCGAGGTCCAGGACACACAGAATTCTGTCTACGAATTCGTTGTAGTAGTGTACGTAAGAGACAAAGTGTTCTTCATCGTCAGGGGCGTCTTTGAGCCATTCCGGATAAGGGATGGGGGTGCCGGAAAATTCGCTGGCAGTATAAACAAGCCGGTTCGCGTAAATTCCAACCAGACTGAATGAGGTGGAAAAATGTTCCGGTGCCCGGCTGTCCAGAACGATTCGTCTCTCTTTGGAGCGCAGATCGACAGCTTCAACGAAGGAGGCAGAATCGTTTTCGTATCCCTTTTTACAGCCTCTTTTTTCATAGGAGATCACCAAGTAATCTTTTCCGACGATTCCGTCGTTGAACAGAATTTCGTGGGTGTCGGTGTTTTTCCAGGACGCGATGGTTTCCCGTTTTCCGGTGATCAGATTCAGCTCGGAAACATGAAATCCCTCCGGGTCGTCGAAATAACCGTAGGCGCAATCGTTCAGAAATCCGGTATATTGGGAACTTCCGAAATAGGCGCTGCAGGTTTCGTCGGAATGGGAACACCCTGTTTTCCCGCAGTAGGGAAGAACGATTTCTTTCCTGTCTTCCACAAAAGAGGTACAGATTCTTCCCGCGCGAAGCCATAGAATCGTATCCTTGTTGTATCCGATGATTCCCGATCCGCCCCAGGTCATTTCTAGCCGCGCAAATTCGGTATTTCGGTCAAAAACGTTCATTGGCGCGGCTACAGCCATACCGTGCGTTTCGGAAACAGGTGTGTCGATAGGGTCTTCGGGAGTGTTGGGAACGATTGAATTGCTCTTGGCGCAGCCGCAGACAAACCCCAAGAGAAAAAATAAAACGAACAGTTTTTTCATATGGAAACCTTTCTAAACCCTCAAGAGGCAGATCGTTTTACTCCAGATTATTGAGGTCCTGCGGAAATGTATGGGTGTACGCTGCTCCGTTTAATCTGCCTCTTGTGGTTTTACAAGTTCACTATATTACAAGGCCTATAGTGCTTGTTTTCCAATCGGGAAACTCGGTATGTTTTTCGATTGACTCTGTGCCAACCGCCGGTCTTTCAATAATCCGCTATAATGATTTCGGGAGGTCTTTGTATGGATGTCAAAAAAACGGGAACCATCATTGCGGAGGCCAGGAAACAGCTTGGTTATACCCAAAAGGAGTTGGGAGACAAGCTGAACGTCTCCAACACGACGGTTTCAAAGTGGGAGGGCGGAACCCGGTTTCCGGATGTTTCGCTGCTGGCGCCGCTGGCCAAAGAATTGAATCTAACCGTAAACGAATTATTAACGGGCGAGAAAGAAGCCGATTCGGAAGAATCGCTGAAAACGCTGGTGGACGTTTCAAAAGAAGAGGTCATATATAAAAATCGCAAAACAATCCTCCGGGTCTCCCTGGTTTCCGCGGTTCTGGTTATTCTGATCAGCGGGTTGGTGCTGTATCTGAGCGGCCTGATGCGCAAACCGTCCTATATAGAAGGAATCTGGTATGATTCGGATTCGAGACAAATCACTCTTCGCGCCGGAGTCATTCTGAACGAAGCGGACAAGACCGTCGGGAGCTATTCCGAAAATGGGGCGGAAGTGCATTTCGGTGAAACATGGAATGCCTCGGAGCGGAAAATGTACTACTATCGGTTCAATGACGGAACCGAGATCCTGACGGAACATGCCGGAGGGACGGGGAAGACGCTCTATGCCAGGGGCGGAAAGGACGCAGAAAGCTCCTGGAATAACGCAGTTCGTGCTCGAACGAGCCGGTTTAAAGAGTTCCTGCAACAAAATCTCGTCGGAATTTGGGAAACGGAGGAAGCGGGGTATATAGATTCTTTACCGTACTGGAAAATCGCGGAGGACGGGACCATCTATGAAATGGACCCCGACGGGAACGTGTGCCATGTATTGTATTCCGATTTTTACGATATTCAAACCAGAGTCAACAAGGATGGACAGATCGTTATGCCGAATCATTTCGGGGATGAGCCGGGTCAGTTGATCTATGACTACATGGAGATCAAAGAATTGCCTGGTACGTACACAAAGAATGAGATCGAAATGTTCGGAATCCGGTTCCACAAAAAGACGGAGCCCTAAGACGAAAAAACCGCATGTCGGCGGAAAAGACAGTGCGATTGTCTTGTGATTAACCCATGATGATTTCGACGCCGGCTTCCGCGTCGACGGATCGCGCCTGTAAACATACAAAAATGCGGGTCATCCCCGCATTTTGTTACGCGTTCTTTACGGCTGCCAGTTCTTTGCGGATGTAGTCGTTGAGATCTTTGAAGACGCCCTTCGGATATACCTCATCCAGCATCTCCACCATCTTGTCGATCTGTTTATAATCCAGATTGGGATTGCCGGTGATGTTGCGGACCTTGGTCTGCACCACGTAGTTACGGATCCTCGTCGCGGATTTTCTCTCTTCGATCATCTTGCGCGCGATACTGGAGGAACGTACGAACCTGATGAAATCCTTATTCATGAGTTCGTAGGACAGTTTGCCGTCTTTACCGGTATAATAATCGACCAGTTTCTTGTATTCTTCGGTGTCGACGACGATTTCTTCTTCCTCTTTCTCTTCCGGTTTTTCCTCAATGAAAGCTTCGTCCTTGATCTTCAAAGGCCCCTGTTTCTTATAGGGCATGCCGTAGGTCAGCTTCATCGCTTCATCAAACGCTTCCTTCGGATAGAGTTTGGTGTTGGTGTTCGCGGAAGGAGAAACTTCTCCGGTCTTCTTGCTGATGCCGCCGATGCCGGGCTGCGTCTGTCCTTGACGGTAGATAACAATACCGGATCCGCCGGATTGAAGCTTTTCACGATACGCGAAAGCCGGGATTGTTGTCAGTTTCACAACATTCGTTCTGATCATATGATAATACCCCTTTTCTTTTCTTAACTATAACATAGGACCTTAGAGGGGGACATTAAAACGGCATTAAATTGCCCATTTGTCCAACCGTTGAATTATGTCTGTTGTGTCTTTGGGAAGCGGGATCTGAAAATCCAGCGGTTTCATTGTGACGGGATGCGGAAAAGATAAGCGCACCGCGGAAAGCTGGACCCGGTCCGTAAAGGAAGTGTTGCCGCCGTATAACTTGTCCCCGACGATCGGATGTCCGTAATAAGACAGTCCCGCGCGGATCTGGTGGGTCCGTCCGGTATCGATCCATACGGACAACAGGGAATATCCCCGGAATTCCTCTTGGACCGCATAACGCGTGACGCACGGCTTTCCGTCAGGACTTCCGACATACGACGTATCGTTCGCAATTTTGTCGAGAGTATAGGTCAAAACGCCTTCTTTTTCCTCAAAAACGCCTTCCGTCAGCGCCGCATACTCTTTGACAATGCGGTTTTCCTCCTTCATCGCCGATAAAACCGCGGCGGTTTTTTGATCTTTCGCGCA
>CACZNO010000116.1 GCA_902782505.1 uncultured Erysipelotrichaceae bacterium
AAAAAGATATGGAAGTATTATTTCCTGGTCATGACAGCAGTGATGCTGGTGATGTCATTAATCGGAGTTTACGGGTTTATTACTGCACCGGCCAAGGCGAAAGCGCATCAGAAGGAAGTCGAAGAACTTCTTTTGAAGCGTCAGGAAGAAGCGGACAAAATGAAAAACGCGATCGAACATCTGGGGGATGAGGGGGAGACCGAATTCAACCCGGATCTTTTGCGTTACAAATACACCAATGCCAAACAGATGCGGGTCGTCGGAATCGGGGATTCGGTGATGCTGACGGCGGCGCCGCAGTTAAACGAAGTATTCCCGCACGGATATTTCAACGTGGTCTACGGACGCACGATGGCGGACGGACAGGATGCCCTGGAAGAACTGGAAGCGCAGGGAAAACTGGGAGATGTGGTGGTGTTCGGACTCGGGACGAATTCCTACATCAGCGACGCGGACTGCGAATCGCTGATCCGCCACAGCGGAAACCGTCCGGTCTTCTTCATTACGACCTACGGGGTGTCCAACGATTCCAACGAAGTTATGACCCGGGTAGCGGATCAGCACGATAACGCGTTTATGATCGACTGGGAGACGCTGGCGCTGGATCACCGTTCCGAATACATTCTGGGCGACGCGCTGCATCCGACGGTGACAGGTTCGTATGCCTACGCGGAACTTATCGCGCGGTCCATCAACGAAAAGGTTCTGGGAAATCCGTTATTCTCCATGGCGGTCAAGGGAATCCCGTTTGAGGTGCAGAATGGCAACTAAAAAGAGAGCGCGTATCGCGGGGTTGGACGGCTTACGGGTGCTGGCGTTAGTCGGCGTATTGTTATATCACATGTTCCCCAAAATGGTGCCGGGAGGTTTTTTCGGCGTCGTTTTGTTTTTTGTGATCAGCGGATATCTCGCGGGTGTTTCCGGCGTCCGGGAATACCGGGCAGGGAAATTCTCGATCCTGCAGTATTATAAAAAACGCCTGGTGCGCATTTATCCCGCATTGATTGCGGTGATGCTGGTATCCATCGGAGCCCTGACGCTGATCGATGTCAACCGGATGGCGAATATTCCTTCCGAAGTACTGAGCGTGCTTCTGGGTTACAACAACTACTGGCAGCTCAAGATGAACGCTTCGTATTTCACGAATCTTACGAATACGTCGATGTTTACCCATTTCTGGTATGTGGCGATTCTGATTCAGTTTGAAGTTCTGTGGCCTCTTCTTTTAAGCGGTTACGGATGGGTGCGGAAGAATAAGGGCGTCGGATCGGCGATTCTGGGATTCTTCGTTCTGACGGTGATTTTGTATCTGGTGATGCCGGTATCCTGCCTCTTCACGAAAGAGCCGAACATCACGGCGTTGTATTACGGAACAACCACGCGGGTATTCTCCCTGGCAGGCGGAGCGTTTTTAGGTATTCTGCACGGGGAGGGAGTAAGGATGCAGTTCCCGTACCGCACCAGCAGGTTCCTCGGTTATCTTCTGACGATCGCGTTTATCGCGGTAAGCGTGCTTCTCTACATCAAGGGAAACGGTACGGCGAAAGGAACCTATCTGTACGGGATGGCGTTATATACCTTATTCTGCGTGTTTACGGTCGATTGTGTGACCGAGCCCAGAAACGGAATCGGAAAGGTGCTGGATGTGCCGCCGATGTCCTGGATCAGCGCATACAGCTACGAAATCTATCTATGGCAGTATCCGGTCCTGTTCCTAACGGGAATCGTGATGGGAAAAGGAAATCCGTATGTCATGTACGCGGTGCAGGCGGTGCTGATCGTCCTTTTGAGCGTATGGCTGCACTTCTTTACCGTGCAGATTTCGCGGATGCTGCTGCCGAAGAAATAAAAATCTGAAAGTCAAGACTATCTTATATATTTTCTATCCGTATAATGGAAGTAGGGAAAAGCCAACACAACAAACGGCAGAGGTATCTTTATGGCGGAAATGTATCATGCGTATCGTCCGGGCTTTTTAGAAGTGATTTGCGGCTGTATGTTCGCGGGGAAAACCGAAGAACTGATTCGTAGAATCAAGGTTCTGGAATTCGCGAAAAAGAAGATCATGGTCTTCAAACCGGCCATCGACAACCGGTATTCCGACACGATGGTCGCATCCCATGCGGGAAGTTTTGTGAACTCCATTCTGATCGAGAAAGCGGCGGAAATCATGGACCATGTGACGCCGGATGTCGATGTGGTCGCCATTGATGAAGTACAGTTTTTGGACGATGAAGTCATCGCGGTATGCGATTCCTTAACCAAACAGGGAAAACGCGTGATGGTCGCGGGATTGGATACAGATTTCCGCGGAGAACCGTTTACCTGCATGCCGGCGCTGATGGCGGAAGCGGAATTCGTGACGAAACTGACCGCAGTCTGTGTGAAATGCGGCGCCCCGGCGACCCGGACCCAGCGTATTCTGAACGGGGAACCGGCGGAGTACCATTCACCGTTAATCATGGTCGGCGCGGCGGAAAGCTATGAAGCGAGATGCCGTCACTGCCACGTGGTTCCCGGGAAACCGAACCGCTTTGAAGTGAAATAAGTTTAAAGCCATAGAAAGTTCTATGGCTTTTTTATGCTTGAAAAGGAAGAAGCCGGAAGTTGGTGCATTTTTCCCCAATAAAAGGGCAATGTTCCGCAAGACACTTTATATAATACTCGCTAAGATTTGTTTAGAGAGGAGGCGTGACTAAAGAATTATGTCAGTCGGTAACAAGATTAAAGTAATCAGAGAAGAGAAAAGGATCAGTAAAAACCAGCTGTCAAAAGATTTGGGAGTGGACCGTAAAACACTGGACCGCTGGGAACGGAATGAATCGGATCCATCTGTTGAACAGGTTCAAAAGATAGCGGAACTGACCGAAACACCGATTTCTGACATTATTGATTTAGATAGTAAAGATTCTGAACTGATCCGTCAGATGGCTAAGCGGATTGATGGGATATCCTCCAAAATCGATGCGTATACGAAGACAGGCGCGGGAAAAGAACAGACCAAAATCAGCAGTGTTCTTACCGTAGTGGTTTTGGCCATGTTGTCATGTATTACGTGGCCTTTCCCAAATCTTTCCTTCC
>CACZNO010000117.1 GCA_902782505.1 uncultured Erysipelotrichaceae bacterium
CATCCGGATCAGGCTCAGGGCTTTTCGCATACCTTTTCTCATCGTTTCACCTATACATGTTCAAGTATACCCTAAACCGCGGAAACTGTGTAGGTTTTCCGTCATGACGGAGATTCATTTTGGGCGAAAACGGTTTCTTTTCACAAATCGTCATCAATTACGGGTTGCGTTATGCGCCGTCTTTTTACTATAATATATTGACCGATTAGAAGTTTTTTCGTTTTTCGGATCAGAAAGGAAGTTCTATGCTGATCAATCAAAATACAATTCTGCTCGATACCCACAAGGCGTTACGCACCAAATGTGAACCGGTGATTTTACCGTTAAGCGAGGAAGACCGATCCATACTGGAATCGATGATTTCCTATGTGCGCGATTCCCATGACGAGGAAAAACGCAAGACGCAGGGTTTGCGCGCGGCAGTCGGTATTGCGGCTCCGCAGATCGGTATCACCAAGCAGATGATCGCCATCAGCATCGAAGGCGGCAAAGGCGAGAAAGACCTCGAATATGCCCTGGTCAATCCGAAAATCATTTCCAACTCGGTCCAGCTAGCTTATCTCGAAGGCGGAGAGAGTTGTCTTTCCGTCGTTCCGGACCGCGAGGGCTATGTCCCCCGCTACGCGCGTATTACCGTTAAGGGGTACGATTTATTGACGGACAGGGAAGTTACCCTGCGGTTGCGCCATTACCCGGCGATCGTTTTCCAGCACGAAATCGATCATTTATCCGGTACTTTATATTACGACCATATTGATAAACAGAATCCTTACAAGCCTCTTCCGGAGGACGCTGTTTGTTTAGGTTAATAGTTTTTGCATTGTATTTTTAAGAAAGGAGAATCGATGAACTCTCGTAACACGAACTGGGGCTTTCAGACGTCCCCGTCCAGTGATTTTTTCGTGAATCGCGAAACGGACACTTTGGTGTACGCCATGGGCGGTTTGGGTGAAGTCGGCAAGAATATGTATTGCGTCGAGCACAAAGACGAAATCATCATCATGGACTGCGGCGTGCGGTTCCCGGAAGAAGATCTTCTCGGCGTCGACTATGTCGTACCCGACTACACCTATCTTTCGAAAAACGCGGAAAAGATCAAAGCCCTGATCATCACCCACGGTCACGAAGACCATATCGGCGGCATTCCGTTCTTCTTACGTTCCTGCCCGTGTAAGATCATCTATGCTCCGCGCTTCGCTATCTCATTGATTGAAAAGAAACTGGAAGAGCATCGCATGAACCGCGCCGTGAAACTGGTGGAAATCAACGGCGAATCCCGTATTACCACCCAGTATTTCCATATCGGCTTCTTTGACACCATCCACTCGATCCCGGATTCCTTAGGCCTGATCGTGAATACACCGAACGGAACCATCGTGGAAACCGGCGACTTCAAATTCGACTTGACTCCGGTCGGGACCAATTCCGACTACCAGAAAATGGCTTATATGGGCGCCATCGGAACTACCCTTCTGATGTCCGACTCCACGAACTCCGGCGTCCGGGAATTCTCGCCGAGCGAGCGGGAAGTTTCCGCGTCGATTCTGGACGCGATGCGCCATACCTCGGGACGCTTGATCATCGCGACCTTCGCGTCCAACGTCAACCGGGTCCAGCAGATCATCTCCAACGCCATTGAATGCGGACGGAAAATCTGTGTATTCGGACGCTCCATGATCAACGTCATCGACATCGGACGGCGTTTGGGCGTCATTACCGCACCGGAAGATGCGTTTGTGGAACCGGAAATGCTGGACAGTCTGCCGGCCAACAAGGTCTGTCTGATCTGCACCGGCACCCAGGGAGAACCGTTAGCCGCGTTAAGCCGCATCGCCAACGGAACCCACCGCTGGATCCGCATCATCCCGGGAGACACGGTCTTATTCTCGTCCAGCGTTATTCCGGGGAACCAGGCGGCCATCGGCGCAATCATCAACAAGCTCTGCCGCATCGGGGCGATCATCGTCGACAACAACATCATCAACACTGTCCACACGACCGGACATGCTTCCTCGGAGGAACAGAAACTGATGATCCAGCTGACCAAACCGCAGTATTTCATGCCGATGCACGGGGAGTACAAGATGCTCAAACAGCACGCCATCAGCGCCACGGAAACCGGCATTGCGGACGATCACATCTTCTTAATGACCAACGGAGATGTCCTGGCGATGCGCGAAAAGAAAGTCTTCTTCACCAACCTGCGCATTCCGACCGACGCGGTCTACGTAGACGGCAACGACATCAACGGCGTCGCGGCCGCGGTATTGAAAGACCGCAAGATCCTGGCGGATAACGGTATGGTGGCGGTCATCGTCACGATCGACTCCCGCTACAACAAGATCCTCTGCCGTCCCAATATCGTCTCGCGCGGATTTGTCTTCATCAAGAAGAACCAGGAACTCTTACGCGACGCGGAAATCGTCGTCTACAACGCATTGGCGAAACGGCTGTTACAGAAGACGACGTTCGGCGATCTCAAGACCACGATCAAGACGACGCTGGAACCCTACTTCTACCAGAAAACCCACCGCTCCCCGATCATCATTCCGGTCATCCTGAATATGCGGGCGGCGATGGACCGGAACGCCGTAAAACCGCGGTCCGCCTACTTACCCAAAGGATAAAGACAGGTGCGCCTGTCTTTTCTTATTCGTGCAGAAATGATAAAATATGTACCCGTAAGGAGTACGCGTATGAAAACTTCGTTGAAAAACCGCTGGTTCATCCTGTTGGGAATCGCGTTCGTGATCATGGCTGCCGGAATCGCACTGGATTCCGTCTTCTTTTCCGCGTACCGTCTGAACCTGCGCTACGAAACGGTTTCCGGATCCCGCATTCCTTCTTCGCATAACGGCATGTCCATCGTCTGTTTCGGCGATCTGGAATACGGAACCTACATGGATAAGAAGCGCATGACCAATCTCGTGGAAACCGTCAACCGTCTTTCCCCGGATACCATCGTATTCCTGGGAGATCTGTATGACCGGGCTTATACCCCAACCGAAGAGGAAGAAGCGGAATTCGTCAAACTGTTAAGCACCCTGCGCGCGCCGGAAGGAAAATTCGCCGTCCTGGGTGAAATGGACCGTGCCCGCAGCGAAGCCATTGTCAAGGATCTGACCAGCGCCGGATTCGAAGTGCTGGAAAACGAAGCGATCCAGATCCATCACGGCGCCAACGAGTATATCGATCTGGTCGGTTTCAACGTCAACACCGTCGATCAGTATACGGTATCCTCCATGTATGCGGGACTGGAAAGCGAAGTCTTCAAAATTGTCGTTTCCCATTCCGCCGATATCGCGGACAACCTCCCCGTCGCCAGTACCGACTGGGTGATCGGAGCCAACGCCCACAGTTACCAGACCCGCTTCCCGTTATTTGAGTCCTTCGTGAAGGATGAAACATCCAACCGCTACACTCCGGGCAAGCACATCGTAGACAACACCGTGATCTACGCCTCCTACGGGGTCGGGACCACGAAAAACGACCGGCGGTTATTCGCCGATCCGGAAATCCTGGTACTGAAGCTGTCTCCTTCGAAATAATCAAAAAAGAGATGCGAATCGCATCTCTTTTTGTTTTACCTGACAACGATGTTGATGATCTTGCCCGGGACATAGATGATCTTGACGATCGTCTTGCCTTCCATCTGCGCCCATACGGTCGGGATCTTCTTCGCGGCTTCCAGGGCTTCCTCTTCGGTGGCGCCTTTGGCGACTTCTGCGACGCCGCGGTTCTTGCCGTTGACGTTGGTCGCCAGTTTGACGGTATCCGTTACGAGATATTTCGGATCATAGGACGGCCATTTCGTGTACATGATCGTCTCTTTGTTTCCGAAGACCTGTTCGTTGATTTCTTCCGCCATATGCGGTGCGTAACAGGAGAGAATCTGTAACAATCCGTACGCATACTCTTCGTAGATCGTATCGGCCTTGTAACAGTCATTGACGAACACCATCATGGCGCTGATGGCGGTATTCAGACGGATTCCTTCGATGTCTTCCGTGCACTTTTTCACCATCGCATGGTACGAACGGTCTAAGGAATGATCGTTTTCCTTGGTCAGCTTGCCGGATTCGGTATACATTCTCCAGACCCGTTCCAGCCACTTGCGCGCGCCGTCCATGCCCTGGGTGCTCCATGGCAAAGAAGCTTCCAGAGGGCCCATGAACATTTCATACACTCTTAATGCATCCGCACCGTGGGATTCGATCAATTCATCCGGGTTGATGACGTTGCCCATCGACTTGGACATCTTGACGCCGTTTTCACCTAAGATCATGCCCTGATGGAACAGTTTCTGGAACGGCTCCTTGGAATCCACCACGCCGATATCGTGCAAGAATTTGTACCAGAACCGCGCATACAGAAGATGTAATACCGCGTGTTCCGCGCCGCCGACGTATAAGTCGACCGGCAGCCAGTGATCCAGCAATTCCTTATCGCCGATAGCTTTGTCATTCTGCGGATCGATATACCGCATGAAGTACCAACAGCTCCCCGCCCATTGCGGCATCGTGTTGGTTTCACGGATTCCTTCCATGCCGTCAATCGTCACATGGAGCCAGTCTTCGCAATTGGCCAAAGGACTCTGTCCGTCATCCGAAGGCTGGTAGTTATCGGTCGCCGGCAATTCCAGCGGCAGATCGCTTTCGTGCACCGTGCGCATCGTTCCGTCGGCCATATGTACGATCGGGATCGGTTCGCCCCAGTATCTCTGACGGCTGAATAACCAGTCGCGCAGCTTGTAGGTCGTTTTCGCGTTTCCGCAATGGTGCTCGTTCAGCCATTCGATCATGCGGGCGATGCCGTCTTCTTTTCCAAGACCGTCGAGGAATGCGGAATTGAAGTGCGGTCCGTCACCGGTGAACGCTTCCGTTTCGATATCGCCGCCCTTTAAGACCGGGATGATCGGCAGTCCGAATTTCTTCGCGAACTCATAGTCTCTCTGATCATGGGCCGGAACCGCCATGATTGCGCCGGCGCCGTAGCTCGCCAGTACATAGTCCGAGATCCAGATCGGAATTTCTTTTCCGTTGACCGGATTGATCGCGTACGCACCGGTGAACACACCGGTTTTTTCCTTGTTCAGCGAAGTGCGTTCCAGTTCGGACTTGCGGGACGCTTCTTCTCTGTACGCTTCCACCGCAGCCTTGTATTCCGGTGCGGTGATTTCCATGACGAACGGATGTTCCGGAGATAATACACAATACGTTGCGCCGAACAAGGTGTCGGGACGGGTCGTAAAGACCGTGAACTCCTTATCGGTTCCGGCAATACGGAAGATGACATCCGCGCCGGTGGATTTGCCGATCCAGTTGCGCTGCATATCCAGCGTGGATTTCGGCCAGTCCAGCGTGTCCAGATCGTTTAACAGTTCTTCCGCGTACGC
>CACZNO010000118.1 GCA_902782505.1 uncultured Erysipelotrichaceae bacterium
ACCGGAATGGAAGACGCAATTGTCATACTCGGATTCTTAGGGTGTGCGGCACTGTTGTTCTTTATGATCGGAAAGATCTTCAAGATCGCGGCGCCGATGCGTTTTCCTTCGGAATCCGCTTCGGAAACGCTCTGCCGGGTCGTGACCGAAGACAACGCGTTTTTACAGGTGTTCCGCAAGTACGCGGATCCTGTGACCTGCCGCTTTTATTCCGGCAGCCGGAAGGAAATTCTGGAGCAATGGGAAAAAGAAATGCCGGACATGACGGTCTTGTATGACGGAGAAAATGTGCCGAAGAAGGAAAACCTCTGTCATAAGCGGGTACAGTATTACGCCAGTTCCCTCGTATCGGACGAAGGAGGACTGTCTGTGTATCCTTTGCATTATCATTCGAGGAAAATCGATATATACTATAAGCAGGAGATGATTCCGGTGATCACACGCATGGAACAGGACGGAGTCCTGGCGGATGTACCGGAAGATACTGCGTAAATGAGACCAACGAACCCGGTAGGACATGTACAGCTGAAAAAAGAAAAGGCATCCGTTTTGGTATGCCTTTCGTCGTCTCCGAGCACTCCCCGGGTCATCCGCGCCGCCGCGAAATTCGCGGAAGCCGCCGGCTGCAAGGGCATCGCGCTGTATGTCGGCAGCAAGGACGCCGCGGATTCCTTATTGAAAGATAATATCGAATATGCCAAACAGTGCGGGTTTGAAGTACACGGCGCGGAATCCAGCGACATCCCGGTGACGATCGCGGAATTCGCGAAACGGGCCGGCATCACGGATCTCTTTTTGGGATACACAGCGCCTTCGGCGTTTTTCCCGGCACGCCGGCCGATCTCGGAACAGTTAACGGATTTATTGCCGAAAACCGATATCCACATCATTCCGGACTCCATGGCTTCCGGGGTGCCGCACATGCGCCAAAGCCACGGGAAGTTCATCTTCAACCTGCGGGACGTCTTTGTCGTTGCGGCGGTCATGACCCTGGCGACCCTGATTTCCGTCTGGTTTGACCGTTCGCGTTTTTCCAACGCCAACATCATCACGATCTACCTTCTGGCGGTTCTGATCGCGTCGTTTCTGACTTCGCACATCATCTACGGGATCTTCAGTTCAATTCTGTATATTCTGTTGTTCAATTTCCTGTTCATCGACCCGCGGTTTACGCTTCTGGTGTATGATCCGGAATATCTGATCACGTACCTGGTCACGATGATCGCGGCTCTTTTGACCGGCATGATCACCAGCCGTATGAAGACCAGCGCCCGTATCTCCGCGGAAAACGCGTACCAGGCGAAAGTGCTTCTCGATACGTCCAATCAGCTGGAGACCGCGGCCAACGCGGAAGAACTGATCAAGATCACCTGTATTCAGTTGGTGCACCTTTTAAACCGCACCGTCGTGTTTTACCGGGAAGGTCATCTCGAGGATTCGCCGGAGATCTACGCGGCCAACGGGAACCCGATCGACCAGATTTTGCTGAACAATGAAAAAGACGCGGTGCGCTGGACCTACGACAACAACCACCAGTCCGGCGCCTTGACTTCGCATTTCGGAGGATACCGGTTCCGGTATCTGAACGTGCGTTCCGAGAAGGATCCCTACGGGGTGATCGGAATTGAAATGAACGACATGCCGTTTTCCGACTTTGAGAACACAATTGTTCTGTCGATCATCCGGGAATTCACGATGGCGCTGGAAAACGGAAAGATGCGCGAGGAACGGCGGATCGCGGAAGTATCGGCGGAAAACGAACGTCTCAAGAGCGGACTTCTGCGTTCTCTGTCGCACGATCTGCGTACGCCTTTGACATCGATTTACGGCAACGCGTCGAACCTTCTTTCCGCGGGAGAGAACCTTTCGGAAAAAGACCGTGAAGCGATTTACACCGACATGATGGACGATTCGTTCTGGCTGAATACCCAGATGGAAAACATCCTGTCCATGACGAAACTCGAAAATGAATCCTACATCCGCATGACCGCGGAGGACGTGGAAGATGTGATCGAGGAAAGCTTGCGGCATATCGCGCCGCATCCGGATCACACCGTGGAATTCATCCGTCCGGGAGGAATGTGTTTTGCGGAGATGGACCCCCGGCTGGTGATGCAGGTGGTCGTGAACCTTCTGAATAACGCGATCAAGTATACCCCGGCCGGATCGAAGATCACCGTGTCCGCGGAAAAGAAAGACGGCAAGGTCTGCATAACGGTTGCGGATAACGGAAACGGCATTCCCGACGAAGATAAGGAACACATCTTTGAACTCTTCTACACCGGAGATCATTCCCTGACCGACGCCTACCGGCGCATGGGTATCGGACTGAATCTCTGTTCCATGATCGTAAAAGCGCACGGCGGAACGATCGAAGTATCGGACAACGATCCGCACGGCGCCGTGTTTACCTTCACATTGAACGGAAAGGAGGTGGAGAACCTTGAGTGAAATGAAATTACTGGTGGTGGAGGATGACCGTTCGGTACTGAACCTGATCGCCACAACGCTGAAAATTCACGGTTATTCGTTTGTGACGGCGATGACCGGCAAGGAAGCCGTCTCTTTATGCGCGTCGCATCATCCGGATCTGATTCTGCTGGATCTGGGCTTGCCGGATATGGACGGGATCGATGTAATCCGTACGGTGCGCACCTGGTCCGGGGCTATGATCATCATCATCAGCGCCCGCGGGGAGGATTCCGATAAGATCCTGGCGCTTGACAGCGGAGCGGATGACTACATCACCAAGCCGTTTTCCATTGACGAACTGCTGGCGCGGATCCGCGCGGCGAGCCGGCGCATGAAATTCGTGGAGACGCTCAACGACGAAAACTCCGTCTTCATCAACGGAGATCTGAAGATCGATTACGCGTCGAATCTGGTTTATGTCAAGGATAAGGAGATCCACCTGACTCCCATCGAGTACAAGCTTCTTTGTCTTCTGGCGCGCAATGCCGGAAAGGTTCTGACCCATTCCTACATCATCGACAAGATCTGGGGAAGCGGGGTGGATACCGATATTGTTTCCCTGCGCGTATACATGACCTCCCTGCGCAAAAAGATCCGCGGCGAGGAAGATTTCATCCGCACCCATATCGGGATCGGCTACCAGATGATCAGAAAATAGCCGAAGGAGAAAAGAGAGTGTTAGGTCCTTTGCACGCAGCGTTATACGCGTTTGAACATCAGCTTCTGCCGCGCCTGTTCTATGAACTCGGCCTGGCTTTTATCATGGACATCCAGCAGGAAAACCGCCTGAACGAAATCGCGCAGGAATTCATTTCGGACGCGTATCCCGGCGTGGAAGTTCCCAAGAACCTCCTGCGGGGCGGTTTATGTCATCTCGATGAAGAGAAAAACGAATTCCTGCAGGTCATTGAGTTTACCGGCGGCCCCGAACAGTGTCCTCTGGTCCATACCGCGTTTCTGTATTTCACGCGGGATTTCGAACACAAGCTGTATATGACCTTCGAATACGAATTCGACGGCGGCGATCCGGTTTTCTGCGCGTGGGGCGAAGACAAGAAACATTACAACTACGAAAAGACTGCCCGGGATTTCGAAACAATGATCGACATGGCTGCCGCCAAGGGGCAGGAATGGAAGAAGTATTCATAATAGAGTTATATAAAATACTAGAACAGACGCTGAAGAGCGTCTGTTTTTTTTATAAAAAGGATGGCGTGTTTTTGCCTAATCTGGAAAGCAGTATAATATAGACAGAACTTATAAGAAGAAAAAACCTGTCGATTTCTCGACAGGTTAGATAGCAATGGTGCCCCGATACGGATTCGAACCGTAGACCCACTGATTAAGAGTCAGTTGCTCTACCAACTGAGCTATCAGGGCGTGCTCCAATATATTACATTACGAAAGAAAAAAAGGCAAGAGTTTTTGTTGAGATAAACAAGAAAGTAGTTTAAGTACACCAGAATATCATACCTTTCTAATCTGCCTTTTTTATAAGTGCCCACTTTTTGTGGGTCACTTCACTTTTTATTTGCTTTTTTGTGTAAATACACAAGATGTGAAGATTAAATGACTTCATCATCTAAAAGAAAGTTTATGACGCCCATACGCACGATTCCGTCTTCGTCCGCTCGGGGCTTCATATATCCCTTTTGAATAATGACTTTCTTAAACGAATCGTTAATTTTGGACAGGGATTTCTTTTCCTGTTTCATTTTGTGTTCATCCGGGATCTCAAATGCAGACTGGATATAACAGCGCTCGTTTCCGCGATTTACTACAAAATCGACTTCGTAATCTACGCGAATCGTTTTCCCGTTCTCATCTTTCTGAAAGAATTCTACGACTCCAACATCGGAACGGTACCCTCTGGCCCGCAGCTCGTTATAGATGATATTTTCCATGATGTGATTTTCTTCCGTTTGGCGGAAATTGAGTCTGGCGTTTCGCAATCCTACATCTTCAAAATATACTTTGTAAGGTGATCCGATATACCGCTTTCCTTTCACATCGTAACGTTCCGCCTTTGAGACGATGAATGCCTCTTCAAGACAGTTGATATACTTGTCGATGGTCGCGTGCGGGAAAGAGGTATGCTTTACGGAGCTGAACGTATTTTCTAATTTGGTAGGGTTTGTCAATGCGCCGATTCCTGAGGCGAGGACGTTGAGCAGTTCGTCAAAGTTTTCTTCATTCCTGAGATTGTTCCGGTCGATCACATCTCTGGCGAGGGTGCTTTGAAAAAGACCGGTCAGGTATTCCTGTTTCGATGCCGCGGTTTTGTAATTCAGAACTAACGGCATCCCGCCGTAATTGATATAGTCGTCCCAGGCTTCATCGCGGTCGTCATATGCGGTTAAGAACTCTTTAAACCGAAGAGGATGCATTTCAATCACATCTCCTCTGCCGCGGAATTCCGTAGCTATATCCGAAGAGAGAAATTTGGAGTTGCTTCCGGTCACATATACGTCCGCGTTCTTTAGGATCATTAACCCACTAAGGACATCCGTGAAATCCCTCATCATTTGAACCTCATCGATGATGATATAGTAAGTGTCATCATCATTCATCAGACCATGGATATACTGGTAGGTGTATTCCGGATCGAGGAATTTTTTGTTTGCGATACCTTCCGTGGAGATCTTGATGATGTGGTCCTGCGACACACCGTCTTTTAGGAGGTGCTCCGAAAAGATCTCGTTCAAAAGATAACTCTTTCCGCATCTGCGGATCCCGGTCACAATCTTTACTAATCCGTTATTCTTCCGCTCGATCAAACGGTCCAGATAAATATCTCGATTGATTTTCATATTTACCTCCTAAAATTGTGTAAATACACATTTTTGGTAAATAGATTATAGCACACTAAAGTATGTATTCTATCGTTTTGTTTACTTTTTTTGTGTAAATACACAATTTTAGTAGATTTTTTACTGTCCGCTTTACACTATAGTATATATGGTTTAGAGATGGACGCCGACCGCTTTAGGACGATGGGTCATCTCTTTTTGTTTCTTCATATCGAAGATAACGAATACGTTTTATTCCAAACGAAAAAGAGGTATTAACCGGGTTAGAATGCTAGTGTCGAAATACAGCGATAATCCAGGACTTGCTTGAAGGCTTGTCCGGGGTTTTGAATCTATTCTAGTTTACTTCGCAGAAGAAATGCGAAATAATACAGACAACCGCTTAGGATACGCAGCGGTATACAAATCACGTCGGGCTTTGGAGGGTTTCGCTGAAGAAAACCCTCGTCATGACAAACCGCACGGATTCCCGCAAAGAGGAATCCTTTTTTTGCGCAGAAAAGGGATTGATGGAACAGACAGCGAAGAGGCGGTTTACGAACGCAAAAGCGGGCCCGTATAATGAAATTGGACAAAGACTTGAGTGTCAGGGAGGAAGGCCTATGGCGGACTATTTCGGAAAAGAAACCCCGAAGCTGGGATTAGGGCTGATGCGCTTGCCGAGAAAAGGGATCGGCATTGATATTGAACAGGTCAAGACGATGGTGGATCTGTTTCTGGAGGCGGGATTCACGTATTTTGATACGGCGCCGTTATATCCGGGATCCGAAGCGGCGATCAAAAAGGCTCTGGTGGAGAGGTATCCGAGGGAATCGTACACATTGGCGACCAAAATCAACGCGTTTATTCTGGCACCGACGGAAAAGGCCTGTAAGAACCAGTTCTACAACAGCCTCAAGCGCACCGGCGCGGGATATTTCGATTATTATCTGCTGCATTCGATCATGGAAAACAACTACACGAAGTACGATAAGTATCATATCTGGGATTTCGTGAAAGACCTGAAAAAACAGGGCTTAGTGAAACATATCGGCTTCTCGTATCATTCGGGACCGGAGCTGCTGGATAAACTGCTGACGGCGCATCCGGAAGTGGATTTCATCCAGCTTCAGATCAATTACGCGGACTGGGAAAATCCGTCTGTCACCTCGCGGGCGAATTACGAAGTCGCGCGGAAACACGGGGTATCGATGACCGTCATGGAGCCGATCAAGGGCGGAAGGCTGGCGAATCCGCCGGAAGAGGTGAAGAAACTCATGAAGGAAGTCCGTCCGGAACTCTCGTACGCCTCCTGGGCGATCCGGTTTGCGGCATCGCTGGATGGAATCATCACCGTCTTGTCGGGAATGTCGAATATCGATCAGATGAAGGACAATCTTTCCTACATGAAGAATTTCCGGCCGTTAGACGAAAAAGAACGGAAAGTCATTGAGGAGGCACAGAAAATCTTCGGCAATTCCTCCGCGATTCCCTGTACGGCGTGTCATTATTGTACGGAAGGATGTCCGATGGGGATTCCGATTCCGGAAGTTTTCAAGGCCATGAATGTCCGTCTGGCCAACGGACAGATGGAGGAAGCGCAAACCGCCTATGAAGAAGCGACGCAAAACGCCGGAAAGGCCATCGACTGCGTGGAGTGCCGTCAATGCGAAGGAGCTTGTCCCCAGCACCTCCCCATCACCGATTATCTGAAGAAAGCGTCGGAAATGTTCGGGGAAAATTAGAACACAGATTCGAAAAGGCGTGGAATTCCATGCCTTTTTCGTGCCGTGCCTTTTTCCTGTATGCGGGATATGGTACGATAAATAAAAAGGTGAACGTCATGATTTTTGCGGCATTACGAAACGGTGTGAAATCCACGCTGCGGGCCCGGAAGAGGTCCGTATTGTTTATGGTGCTGATGATCCTTTTGACGCTGGTTTTGACCGTCGGCGCGGGTTTTTATATTACCGCGGATCAATTGGTGAAAGAGGCCAACGACATCTTCATCTCTTCCGTGAAAATCGAGTACTTAGGCGAAAGTTATCCCAGCCGCACGGTCTATGACAGTTATGTGCGCAAGGCCGCGGAAGAACTGGATGTCTCCGCGTGGAAAGAAATCGAAGGTATCCAATCCTGGAATCCGACCAACGATACCCTGTGTTACAGCGATGATTTCTTCCGTGCGTACAGTGAACGTCCCTTCAAGGATTCCGGGGTATTTCTGGTTAAGGAACTGATGCGCCCGGGAAGCGGCGGAGGCTGGAATTACGAAGAATACAAGAAGATCCACTGTATCGCGATCGTGGAACGGGATCTGACCGGTTCCACCGGCGTACAGGATCTCATCGTGAAACTGGAAGTGCCTTCTTCCGCGCTGCGTTCGATCCTGAAGGTCGGAGGGGACGGGAAGTACCTGATCCACGGGGATCTTGTCACGAACAATACCTTCGGATCCATGATGAAGACGATCCGGGTCGTGAATTTCCGCATTGATACCGACGAAGCTCCGGTGCACCGGATAACGGGCAAGGAGGATCCGTATCTTTCCCAAAGCGCGTTTACCGATCAGGCGAAAGTCTACCAGGGCACCAACAACTACATCATCCTGCGCAGCGCAGCGTCTGTGGAAGCTCTGGATGAATTCCAGCAGGCGGAGATCCAGCTGACCGACGGACGGTTCCCCCAAGCCGGGGAAAAAGGTGTCTGCGTCATCAGCGGACACATCGCCACGGCGACCGGTTTGAAGGTCGGCGACAAAATCGCGCCGGAAGTATTGAAATCAGGGGATACGAATTATTTTGATCTGTATCCGTCGAATACGAAACGGGAATTCACAATCGTCGGGATCGCCAGCGAAAGTTCCTTCTATGAAGGGAATATCTGGGTTTCGGACGCGGAAGCGAATCCGGAGGCGAAAATATTCGGGTACGAACTCGGCGTGCTGCGTGTGGATAACGATTCAGGACCGGAAATCACGCAGAAAATCAGCGAAACGCTGCCGGAACAGATTACCGCAACGCTGTTGGATCAGGGCTATAAGACAGCCATTGAACCCATCAAGACGATGCGCACGGTCGCGCTGGCCGTCGTTCTGGCGGTCACTGCCGGCTTGATCAGCACGATCTCCCTGTTCGCGTTTTTGATGATCACGCGCCAGCGGGAATCCTACAATGTCATGAATGCCTTGGGCACGAGTTCTGCGGGTGTAAACCTCTGGTTCTTGGGCGGCGTGGTGTTTTTATCCATACCGGCGGCGCTGATCGGATGCGCAGGGGGAATCTTCATCCTGAAGAAAGTATTGAGCCTGGTGTTTGAAAAGATCGCCGGCATTGAACAGACGCATTATTAT
>CACZNO010000119.1 GCA_902782505.1 uncultured Erysipelotrichaceae bacterium
GCCGAAGGACTCGTTGCGTAGTAGGATACGCCCGCTGTTCCCTGTTTCCAGAAGTAGATCGAGCTTGCGGAGCGGTTGATCATGAAGTACTTGTTCGAAGAGAACGCCAGATACGGATAGGAACTGGAGGCGCTGTTGGAGGCCGAAACGGCTCCGGAACTCATCGCCAGGGACCACGCACAGTAACTGGAGCTTAACGAGGTGTTGCTGTAGAGATAGCTGTTCTTGCTCGCAAGATAGGTGCCCGTCGATGCGTTCTTGATCGAGTACTTGGAATTGTACGCCGCAACGTTGAATACATAGGCGTTCCCGGCGTTGTATAACTTGTTGTCCGAAAGGGTCATGCCGGTGCTCGAAAGCGCAACCGCGCCGCCCGCGGACGCGGATTCATACTTCGTGTTTCCGGAGAGGCCTTTCATGACGTACATGCCGCTGGCGCTCTTTCCGTATGTAATGACGTAGCTGCCGGCCCAGTTCGAAGGCGCCGAAGTCAACAGTTCATATACGGTTTCCCCGCCGCTTCCGCCTTCATTGCGGGTATATAACGCGTACAGGGTTACATTGCCGGTCGGCGTATAGGAAGCACCCGGAGCCATGTAAGAAGGCTTCGTAGTGGTTTCATTGACGGTATTGGCGGACCATCCGGCGAAATCCCATCCGTCCACCGCCGTCGCGTTCGACGGTAAGGTCACCGCGTCGCCCGCGTACGCTTTCAGCGTGGAGTAATTGGCTCCGTTGGCTTTCAGGGTGACGGTGTATTGCTGCTTCGCCGCGAAGACGATCTGAACGGTGCAGTCCGACGCCGGGGTAACCGTGAAGGTATTGCCGTCCTGCGCGACGGCAGCCGAGCCGCTTGTGACATTGTAGCCCGACGCATAATAACCGGTCTTCGGGGAAGCGGTGATCGTGTTGCCGCTTACCGATACCGTACCGTAATTCGTGTTGTTGGACGTCGCGGTTACGGTGTACGAAGTCTGCGCGCCGAATAACTGCCAGGTGGAATAAACCGTCTGGACCGCGTCGACATTGCCGTGTCCCGGATAGGAGTCTTCCGAAGAGACAACGATCGGGAATGCGACTTTATTGGATTTTGCCTGCGATAAGGAATAGGAACTGTACGCCGGATCCCAGCTTCCGTAAGACGATTTCGTCTTGGAAATTGCGGTTGCCAGGTTATCGCCGTCTTTCAGGTAACCCATGATCGCCTGCATGTAAATTCTTTCACCCTTGAAGGATACGGACTGGGAATAGCCGTATACCGCTTCTACGCCTTTGTTGCGTAAGCCCTTGTACATGCCGTCGGTCGCCATGCCCAGGCAGATGCCCATATACACTAAGCTGTGCGGGGCGTTCTTGGTCATGTGGTTGGCGATGCAGGCGCCGCTGACATAGGCATAGCCGGAACCCTTTAAGCACTCATAATAGGTGCCGTACGGCCCGGTCTTCGCCGCCGTATCGGTGCTGGTGATGCCGGAATTACTGGTTAAGCATAAATAGGAACAGTTCGCACGGCTGGTGTAGTCACCGTTGGAACCGGAATAGTCGGTCGTACCGTGGGAGTCCATGATGACGATGCCGCAGTTCGCGATCGCCTTGGCGACGTTGTCCACGGTTGCGTTGGTCATGGAATAGCGGTAACTCGAAGATCCGCCGGTCGCCTGATAAAGAGACTGCCACATGGATTTGTAATACGGGGAATAACTGGTGAAGGAACTGTCCGCGTAACTGGAACTGCTTTCCCAATACGGCTGGATCAGACCGATTTCCACAGAACTCGGACTTCCGCCGTTGAGTTCGGCAAGATTTCCTTCCAGGCTTCTGTTGAACGCCTGCAGATCGTCCTCCATCCGGGTCAATTCCGCCTGCGTCAACGCTGCCGGCACACTGTGCAGTTTAGCCTCCATGCGGGGGTCGTAACAGCACGGGATACCGGTGGTAGTCTGCCATACTAAGAAGCTGCCGTTTTGCTGCAGGGAACCTGCGACATAGGTTTCGGAACTCTTAATGGCTGCGATCACGTCGGGAATCATCGCGATATAATCGCTTTCCGCCAGATTCGCTTGGCCGCCCATCGTTTGCGCTGTATTCGTTTCCAATTCATTGATCTTTGCGAATACGTCGTTTTCCAACAGAGCGTTTTCTTCTTCGGTATAAAGATGCACTGCCTCTTTTCCTGAAGAGCTTCCCTTTTTGCCTGCCGCATACGCTTGTTCTGGCAGCAATCCGAACAGTAAAGCTACCGCGAGCAAGAGCGACATCACGCACTTGAACGACTTCTTCATAGTTTTCCTCCTTTTTCTGAAAACTTTTCATGACGTTACGTCATTTTCTTTCACACATTTTAACACAATCTTTCATACAGTCCCGATTTTTTATGAACAAATGACGATTTTGTCAATATAAATTTCCTTTCCCTGTTCGCCGTCCCGCGTGAAACAGACTGCGTCATCTTTTCCGTTATCTGTCCGATGCCGGGTGTATAATGAAAAAAACGGGAGAGGAGATTATGTCCATGTCTGATTCTGCAGATGCTTCCGCCAATCCAAGGACGGAATATTCCCTTTCATACCGCACCCGCGGCGGCAAGAATCCCAAAGGATTGCCCCGGGTCTTTTTCGGGGCGCATCCGGACGATGCCGCCGCCTGTTTTGAACGGGTTTGGAAAATCCTGGACGCACATCAGGACATCGCTCTTTTTTTCGGGACGGCGCCGCGAACTTTTAAGGAGTTTTCGGAAGATCTGGCGGACATGCAATTGATCGTCATGGCGGTGACTGCGAAGCTTTTACGCGAAAAGCCCCGCGACGTCATGGCAATTCTCTCTATCGCTCTTGAAAAACATATCCCTGTCTTACCTTTGATGTTCGAAAACGGTCTGGCATCGGAATTCCGGCAGGTCTTCGGTGACTTACAATACCTTGCGCCGGACGATGACGATCCGACCGCGATCCCCTTTGATCAGAAACTGGAAACATATTTGAACGGTGTGTTAGTCAGCACCGAAACCGCAAAACGGGTGCGGGACGCCTTTGACGCCTATATTTTCTTGAGTTACCGCAAAAAAGACCGTGCCTATGCCCGCCGCTTAATGAAACTGGTGCACACGGACGAACGGTTACGGGATGTGGCAATCTGGTACGATGAATTCCTGACACCGGGCGAAGACTTCAATGACGCGATTCGTCACGTCCTCAAATCCAGCGACCTTTTCGCGCTGGTCGTTACGCCGAATCTTCTGGAACGGGCGGGCGGAAAGAAAAACTACGTGATGGAACACGAATACCCCGCCGCGGTGGAAGCGTCCAAACCGATCGTGCCCTGTGAAATGGCCGAAACCGACAAAACGCAGCTTGCGAAAGACTATGAAGGAATCGGCGCCTGTATCTCCGGAGAGAACGGAAACGCTATTCCGGAAGCCATCGCGGAGAAACTGAAAAAAGAAGCTCTGAAAGAAGATACCCCGGAACATAATTTCCTGATCGGTTTAGCGTATCTGGACGGAATCGACGTGGAAGTCGATCACGAAAAAGCCCTGCGGCTGATCCAAGGTTCCGCCGAAGCCGGCGTAGAAGAAGCGATCCGGAAGCTTATCGTCATGTACCATGACGGAAAGGGCGTTGCGCGGGATTACAAGGAATCCGTATTGTGGCAGGAAAAGCTTGTCGAGTGCATCCGAAGAAAACAGGCGGAAGGCGCATATACGGAGGACGATCCGGTTTTAGCGTATGCGTTGGGGAATCTCGGCGACGCGTGGAATGAAATCGGGCAGCCCTGGAAATCCCGCGAGCCTTACGTAGAGACGTACAATGAAGCGGCCAGGATTCAAAATACGCAGCTAAAAATCAAAAGCAAGATGAGTTTCTGCGATTTATGCGTCAAGATCGGAATGGCGAAAGAAGCCAAGAGTCTGATGGAGGAAGTCTTACCGCTTCTGGAAAATGCAGCGAAAACAAATCCGACAATCCGCACACGCACCGAACTGGCACTCTGTTACGAAAAAATCGGCAGAGCGGAAGAAAAACTCGGGCACTTTGCCGATGCGAAAACACAGTATGAAAAAACCGCCGGGATCATGGAGGACCTCGCGAAAACCGGGGACATTCCCTCCCGCAGAAACCTGGCGCGCATCTACCGCAACATCGCAGAAACGGCCCATCAGCTGGAAAATCCCGAGGAAACTCTGAATCTGCAAAAAGCTGCTTTGGCAATTACGGAAGCACTGGAGAAAGAAACCGGCACGATCGCCTCA
>CACZNO010000120.1 GCA_902782505.1 uncultured Erysipelotrichaceae bacterium
GCGGAAGAAACCAAGAAGATGGGCGGCGTCATCATCAAAAACAAAGGGAAAACACATTATGGCATCGCAACGTCGGTGTGTTATCTGGTGGAATCCATCATCAAGAAAAAATCCATCGTGGCTCCGGTATCCGTGTATTTCAACGGAGAACGCGGCGTGGAGGGGATCTCCATTTCGGTGCCGTGCATTGTCGGCGCGGAAGGAGTGCGTGCGAAGATTGATGATGTCTGGACCGAAGAGGAAGACAGACGTTTTGCGGAATCCGCGGCACGCCTGAAGGAAACTTTGGCAATTGTTGAAGGAAAATAGACGGGTGCGAAACAGGAACGTGTTATGGAACGAATCGTAATTATCGGTGCCAACAGCTTTCAGAACAGATTGATTTTGAAAGCCAAAGAATTAGGCTATGAAACGCACGTTTTCGCGTGGCAGTGCGGAGACGTCGGAGAAAAGACGGCGGATCATTTTTATCCCATCAGTATTACCGAAAAAGAGGAAATCCTGAAAGTCTGCCGGGAGATTCAGCCGGCGGCTGTTTGTTCCGTGGCTTCGGATCTGGCGGTTTTGACGGTGAATTATGTTGCGCGAAATCTGGGATTACCGTGCAATTCAGCCCGGTGCGATGTGATTGCGACCAATAAATTCGAAATGCGTAACGCTCTGGAAGCGGCGGGCGTACGTACACCGCGTCATATCAAGGTATACGGAACGGATTTTGACCGTTCGAAATTAGACAGGCTGAATTTTCCGATCATCGTGAAGCCGACCGACCGTTCCGGAAGCCGCGCGATTTACGAACTGTTCTCGAAAGACGGCTTGGAAGAAGCGGTAAAAGATGCGGTCGGACAGTCGTTTGAAAAAGCTGCCATCATTGAAGAGTATATTGAAGGAAACGAATACAGCTGCGAATGCATCTCGTACCATGGAAAACACCATTTCCTGGCGCTGACGGAAAAACACACGACCGGCGCACCGCATTATATTGAAACCGGCCACGTGGAACCGGCGAATATTTCCCCGGAAATATGCGAAAAGATCCGTCAGACGGTATTCAAGGCATTGGATGCGCTGGAAATTTCAGACAGCGCTTCTCACGCGGAATTTAAACTGGATTCCAAAGGAAACGTAGGAATCATTGAAATCGGCGCAAGAATGGGAGGAGACTGTATCGGTTCCGATCTGGTATATTTGTCAACCGGGAACGATTTCCTGCGGATGGTCATCGATGTCGCGCGCGGAAAAGAGCCGGAACTGGTGAAAGAACCGGAACAGCAGGTTGCGGCGATCCGGTTTATCATGAATACGAAAGATCTGGAGATTCTGGAGAGAGCGAAGAAGCAGTTCCGCATGGAATTTGTGAGCGATATTGAAAAAGTTGACCATGCGGTCGTGGACAGTTCCACGCGTTTGGGATACTTTATCGTTACGACAAAAGACTACGGAAAAGTGGAAGAAGTACTCTTCGGCAATAACAAATAACAGAGGGTTGAGGGTTGTATGGAAAAAGAGAAAAAAAGATTACTGATTCTGGGGTCGATTCCTTATTTGATCGACGCCGTTCAAAAAGCGCAGAAACGCGGAATCGAAGTGTATGTCGCGGACAATCACGAAGACGGACCCGCTAAGGCATACGCGGATAAACCGGTGACAGTCGATGTAACCGATATTGAAGCACTAAAGGAATTGTGCGTGCGCGAAAAGATTGACGGTGTATTCACCGGGTACGCGGATTCTCTTTTGCCGTATTACGCCAGACTGTGCGAAGAGATGCACTATCCGGCATACGGGAAATACGAGAACTTCGTGATTATGACCAACAAGAAAAAGTTCAAGGAATTGTGCCGGGAATATAATGTTCCCACGATTCCGGAATATACGATGGAGGATGCGCTGAACGGAAACGTTGAATTCCCGGTGGTGGTAAAACCCATCGATTCTGCCGGATCGCGCGGCATTACTGTATGTCATAATCATGAAGAATTAAAAAAAGGCATTGATTTTGCGCTGAGTTATTCTCCTTCCAAGCAAATTCTGATTGAGAGATATATGCAGGGAAACGAGATCGTCGGATACTATTATTTCCAGAATGGAAACCCGGTATTCGCGTTATTGTGCGACCGTTATACGGATAAGTATTCGGACACCCTGGCTCCCTTGCCGATTATTTACAAGTATCCCTCCATCCATACGCAGGAGTTTATCGACGCGGCGGATAAGGAACTGAAGAACATGTTCCGCTCGATCGGCATGGAAAACGGACCGTTATTCCTGCAGGGTTTCTTTGAAAACGGAAAACCATATTTCTATGAACCCGGACATCGTCTGGCCGGAGCCAGAGAGCACTGCATCCTGAATGATACCGTAGGCGTCAATTCGGAAGATATGCTGCTGAACTTCGCACTGACCGGTAAACTTACGGATGATAATCTGGAAGAAAAATGCGATCCGTTCCTGAAGGGAAAACAGTGTGTCAAACTATCCCCGTCTCTCAAGCGCGGAACGATTACGAAGATTGCCGGCGCGGAAGAGATGCGCGCCCATCCGAACGTCAAGTTCCTTCATTTGAATCACAAAGTCGGAGATACGATTACGTCCAAACAGGAAGGAACCCTGTTCCAGCTGGCATACCGCGCATATATTGTCGCGGATTCGTTTGATGAAATGCTGGAAAACATCGAGATGGTCCAGAACACGATTCATTTTTACGATGAAAACGGGGAGGACATGATCATTTCAAAGGTTGATACAAACCGGATCGTCAGATAAGAAGAATATGACAACCAGGCGGTTGTCATATTTAAGATGAAAGGCAGAATAGTTATAGAGGTATCGAAGATGGAAAATTGGAGTTATCAAGCAAAACTGTTTAACTTCTATGTGCTGAGAGAACTTCTTTCTTTGCAGCGGGAAGCCAAATACTCCGCAGAAAAGATGAGAGCGGCACAGGAAAGAAAAATACGGGAAATTGTCCAATCCGCGGCACGTTACCCGTTGTATCAGAAAAAATTCGCGGATGCGGGACTGAAACCCGAAGAGATCCATACCCCGGAACAGCTTGCGCAGGTTGCTCCTTTGACAAAAGAAGAATACCGGGAAATCATTGAACAAACCGTCAAAAATGATCCGGAGAAATACCGCTATTGTCATAAAGGGCATACCAGCGGGTCAACCGGGATGCCGCTGAATGTCTGCAACACCCCGATGGAATATGCGCACATTATCGCACAGCTGCTGTTTATACTTTCCTCGCAGGGATATCCGGTATTCCGCGGAAAATCCATGGACATGCGCAGTCCTTCCCAAACCGGTTCCGATGCGAAATCCATCGTACAGAAACTGGGGCTTTTACGGAAATATTATGTGTCGACACTGGATGATCCGGAAGTCATTATTTCACGCATCAATGAAGTTCAGCCGGACGAACTGAAAGCCGGAAAATCGATTATGCAATCGGTTCTTCGGTACGCGTACGAAAACAAGAAAACCATTTATCCGGTGAAGTATATCGTTTCGTCGGCTGAACCGATGGATGATTACACAAGAATGCTGATTGAACATTTCTTCGGTCCCAAAGCCCTGATTGATATTTACGCGACGATTGAATCCGGTTTGATTGCCTACACCGCA
>CACZNO010000121.1 GCA_902782505.1 uncultured Erysipelotrichaceae bacterium
AGGGAGGCAACTTCCTTACGAAGTGCCTCCCTTCCGCGGGTCTCTTTTTTATTTTTCCTTTCGCTTAGCCAGGGCATCTTTCAGGATATCCGCGTGATCAAATGCCAGATCTTCTTCCCGTAACACAATCTCCCCGCAGGTCAGAACCAGTTCCGGTGTTTCATTGATTCTGAACCACCCGACTTTTTCCGCGTCATCTGCCGCAACCGGCCGGACGTCCCTGCCGGTCACATCCGCCATATAGGCCGCGGACACGGTCCATCCGCGCGGATCTCTTCCCGGTTTGGAATACACGCCGACCAGCGTCAGATCCTTCATCTTCAGGCCGGTTTCTTCCTCGAGTTCCCGTCTTGCCGTGTTGATCAGTTCCTCGTTTTTCTCCGCAAATCCGCCCGGCGTTGCCCAGCATCCCAGATACGGATGACCGCCTCTTCGAATCAACAAAACTTCTTCCCCGCGGAAAATCACGATATCCGCCGTCAGGGAAGGTTTCGGAAATTTGTCGGAATTGTATCCGCGAAGGTATTCTTCCTCGGTCAAACCGTTTTTATCTACACGCGTAAGATCTCTTTTGGCCATGAGTATTCTCCTTTTTTCTCATTTTACCACGAAAAAGCCCGGGCAGATTCCCGGGCTTCGTCTTGTTTATTCTTCTTCCGACACACGGTATCGCAGGGAAACCGCGCTTTGTTCGAGAAGATGTTTCGCATCGGCGGAAATCCAATCCGTATAGACCGCCGCCGCACGGCCTTCGAGAAGCAGTTTTGCGGTTTTTGCGTCCACTTTTCGTAAGACCATATACGAGTTTTCCGGAATGCCTTCCTTCCGCCATTGTTCCAGCGGAGAATTCGCCGGATCTTTCCCGGTGAAGACTCCTTTGGGACCGATGGAGACGAAGGCGTATTCTTCCAGAAGAAGTTCGGGATGCGGAGTCCCTTTCGGCATTATCCCTTGATACCGCCGCGGGCAACGCCGTTGACGATGTACTTACGGGCGAATAAGAACAGGATGATCATCGGCAATACGCAGACCGTCGCCGCCGCCAACTGTAACTGCGGGTTGGAGCCTTCATCCGACATAAAGACGAATAACCCCATCGGCAACGTACGTAATTTGTCGACATGGATCGTCAGCTGGGTCCACATGAAGGAGTTCCAGCAGGCAATCGCATCCAGAAGGATAATGGTTACCAAGCTCGGTTTCGCAATCGGAACCATAACTCTCCAGAGGTATTTCCAGTTCGAAGCGCCGTCAATACGCGCGCTGTAGTATAAGCTGTCCGGAATCGAATCGAAGAAGTTCTTCAGAATGTAGGTGTAGAAGATCGAGGTCGAGAACGGGAGGATCAATACCGGAAGGGTGTCGACCAATCCCAGTTTGGTGACCGTCTGATAGTTCGTGATGACAAGCATTTCAAACGGAACCATCATTAACGACAACAACAGTCCGAAAATCACTTCTCTTCCCGGGAAACGCATGCGGGAGAACCCGAACGCGCCCAGGATCGTTGTAATACTGGTCAAAATGACGCAGCTTACCGTTACGACTACCGAGTTTAAGAAGTAACGCGCAAACGGAGCGGCCTTGAACGCTTCTACGAAGTTCGAAACATTCAGCCAGTTCGACGGAATCCATACCGGCGGATACGAGTTGTATTCCGCGGCTGTCTTGAACGACGACGCGATCATCCAGTAGAACGGGAAGATCATGATCAGGGCGCCGATAATCAGGAAGAAGTAGGTAAAGAAGGTGCTAACTTTTTTCTTTGTCATGATTGGTTCCTCCTAGTTGTCAAACTTCTTCTGCACCCAGCGCTGCAGCATCGTAAACGCGAAGATAATGAAGAACAGGATAATCGACGCGGCTGCCGCACGGCCTAACTGGCGGTTCGCGTAGAACTGTTCCTTGATGTAGTAAACCATCGTGTACAGGTTTCGTCCGGTGACGCCGGCTGCGCCGCGCCAGAACGGAATAACTTCGTTATAGACCTTGAAGCTCGAAATCAGGTTGACGATCATGGTTAAGAAGATCGTCGGCATCAGAAGCGGTACGGTAATTCTCCGGAAAATGGTAGAGGAATTCGCGCCGTCGACTTCCGCCGCCGTATAGTACAGCGGGTCGATGTTCTGCAGGCCGCTTAACAACAGAATGATCGTAAACGGCATGATGTTCCAGATACCGAAGATGATAACGGCCGCCAGGTTGTACGGTCCGGTACCCGCAATCGCGCCTAACCAGTCGATCGGTTTGGCGCCGAACGTCGTCAGGATCGTATTGATGATACCGATATCCTTATTGAACATGTACTTGAAGACCAAGCCTACCGCGATGGAAGAAGTTACCAGCGGTAAGAAGAACGCCGTATGGAAGAAGGCGATTCCCTTGATTTTCTTGTTCAGAAGGTTCGCAATCAAAACGGATAACACCGTCGAGACCGGAACGACCGTAAATACGTAGATGAACGTATTCTTTAACGCCACTGCGAAGTTCTTATCGCCGATTACTTTCGTAAAGTTTCCGATGCCCCATCCCGTGAACGCGCCGGAAAGACGATAGCCTTCCTTGAAGGACATAATGACAACATTAACAACCGGATATAACGTGAAGATCACGAGGCCTAATGCGAACGGAATCAAATAGATCAACGGCTCGAATTTCCGGTTAAATATCGTGTCGTTGGTTCCGCTCTTGTTTTTCGCAGCCATTAAATTCTGGCTCCTGTTTCTCTGTCGAATAAGAAGCTGCCTTTCTTGCGGAGCTTGATATTGACGGAATCGCCTACCGCGAATTCATAGTCATTGGACAGATAAACACGGATCGTCTGGTTACCGACATTGACGAACGCCAGTTCTTCCTTACCCATCGTGTATCTCTGTTTAATGACCGCGGTCAGGTCAACCTGCGGCTGGTTCAGCTGAATCGCTTCCGGACGGATGCCTAAGACAACGGTCTGACCTTCCTTGACATTCGGATTGTCGATGTTGACTGTCGCGCTGCCGTCTTCGAGTACGAACTTGCCGTCTTTGATATAACCGTATAATTTGTTGATCGGCGGGTTGCCTAAGAAGCTTGCGACGAATTCGTTATGCGGATCATCGTATAACGTCTGTGCGTCGCTGACCTGCTGTAAGTGACCGTCTTTCATCAATACGATCTTATCGGAAATGGACATCGCTTCTTCCTGGTCATGCGTAACGAAAATCGTGGTTACGCCGGTTTCCTGCTGGATACGGCGGATTTCTTCACGCATTTCCAGACGTAATCTCGCGTCCAGGTTGGATAACGGTTCGTCCAGAAGTAACAGACGCGGCTGTTTCACAAGCGCACGAGCGATTGCGACACGCTGCTGCTGACCGCCGGACAACGCCTTCGGTTTACGGTCTAAATACTTGTCGATCTGGACCAGTCTCGCCATTTCCGTGGCTCTCTTGATCCGTTCTTCCTTCGGAACCTTTTTGATTTCCAGCGGGAAGCTGATGTTTTCCAAAACCGTCATATGCGGATATAACGCATAGTTCTGGAATACAAGGCCGACACCGCGGTTCTGAGGAGGCACTTTCGTTACATCGTCCTCATCGAAATAGATGTGTCCTTCCGTTACCGGCAGAATACCCGACAGCATATTCAGCGTCGTGGATTTTCCGCATCCGGAAGGTCCGAGTAACGCAACGAGTTCCCCGTCCTCGAAGGTCATGTTAAAATTGTCAACTGCTACTGCATCATCAAATCTTTTGGTTAAATTTTCAATTTTTACCCGCATAAAGCCCTTTCTCCTTGATTTTATTATACCCAAAACTCATCGACTCAACGACCCCTTGATGCGTTTTTTTTCTCCTTTTCCGGAATATATAAAAAACCGGGCATATTCACCCGGTCTTTGCGAGATTGTTGAAAAATCTTATAACTGATCGTTTACGTATTCGATTGCGTTCTTGACTGCCTGTTCACCGGAAACACCAGCCGCAGCGTCCGCCATCGCGTTCTTTAACGCATTACGGACATACTGAATCGCCGGTACAGCGATGAAGGAACCAGCGCTTTCCGGACGTAACGCCAACAGAGCCTTGACAGCGTCGGTGCCGTTGCCCAGGAATGCTTTGTAGGTCGCGTTATCCTGCGTGGTGGTTAATGCGGTCATGTAGTTGCAAGCTTCGCACCAGCCGGCATTGACTTCCGGTTTCGCGAAGTATTCCAAGAATGCAGCCGCTGCCTGCGCTCTCGCTTCGTCATCATAGTTGAAGATCATGACGCCGCGGTTCCACGCCGGAGTCCATTCCTTGTCGCCCTTGGTCTGCGGCATCGGTGCTACATCCCACGGTGCGCTCAGATACGGGGAACCCGCAACGGAGCCGACATACATCGCGATGTTGTATGCGTTGTAGTCACTGGAGAAATAGTTGTCCAGCGTCGGGTTGGAAAGGAATAAACCTTCCTGGCAGCCCTTTCCGTACCAGTCTAATGCTGCGTATACTTTCGGATCCGCGAACTTGCATTCTTTCGCGTTGTTGTCCCAGATTTCAACGCCGTTCTGCATGATCATGGACTGTAATACGTCGGTCGGAGAGTCAACCGCGAAGCCCCACGGATGTTTCGTGCCCGCTACACCCGGGTCTTCCTTCGCTACATGATAAACAACCTTATCGTTTTCCGTGGTCGTCCAGACAAACAGCTGGTTGATGACCTTGGAAGCTTCATAAACTTCGTCCCAGTTCGTCGGAACAGCGACACCTGCCGCTTCCAGTAATTCCGGATTGTAGAATAATACCGGTCCGGAGAAGACGATCGGGAATACATGCATCTTGCCGTCTTCGAAGGAAGTCGCTTCTTCTTTCGCGCCAGCGCTTAATGCTTTCTGCAGATCTTCGCTCAGATATTCATCCAACGCGATAACCTTGTTGTCTTCCACATAGGTAGCCGCCGTGGAAGCGTAGTCGATGATGATGTCCGGTCCGTTCTTCGCCATAACAGCCTGATAAACGGAATCCGCGAATCCCTGGTTGCTCTGGGAAGTCGCCGTAATCTTGAACTTGTCCTGGGAAGCGTTGAAGTCTTCAACAGCCTTCAGCAGATAAGTTTCCTGACCTTGGGTATAGGTGTACCAGATGGTAGCTTCGCCGTGATCAACCGCTTCGTGCTGATTCTTCTTACCGCATGCTGTCAGGCCCATGACCATCGCCAGCACCAGTAATACCGTTAACAATTTTTTCATAATTTCCTCCTTTTTGAAAAAATAGTTTCCTATAGATACAGTATACACTGTTTCTAGTCTTCGTGGGTATCGCGATTTTTATTATATCGCGGTCCCAAATCGGCATAACGCCTCGTCATCCACTTACAGATCCCCGCGAAACCCGGATAGATCGTCCGTTC
The DNA here is from genome assembly GCA_902782505.1 of uncultured Erysipelotrichaceae bacterium. Lineage (GTDB taxonomy): Bacteria > Bacillota_I > Bacilli_A > Erysipelotrichales > Erysipelotrichaceae > RUG11872. The sequence goes on from CACZNO010000121.1 coordinate 5,371, forward strand.
GGAGATGTTGATGTAATCCAGTTTATCGCGGATCTCCAGTTTCACTTCTTTCGGAATCACGATCCGGTATCCGAAGTTCTCGTCATCTTCCGGAATCAGTTCGCCCAATAGCGTATGCGGATCCGATACGACGGAAAACAGCGAATACTGTCCCGAGATGCGGTTGGTAATGCTGGCAGGTTCATAGAAAAGTACGAACGGTTCATCGGACATGCCCTTCAGCGCGTCAAAGTCCGGCACTTCCTTTTCCAGCATTTCTGTCGTGAAACTGTTGGAGTTCTCTTTTTTCAGCAATTCCCGCAGTTTTTTCGGCATCTGGGATTTCAGTTTGACAAAGTTGATGCACAGAATCGCCCCGTCTTCATCGTACATGTCAAGATCTTCCGTTGCGAAGTGCGCCGCCACCAGCGGGGAATACGACCAGTCCAGCAGTCTTGTCGGCAAGCCATAGTGCTGCCCTAACGTGATCGTGGTCCAGAATCCGTTATATGTACCCATCTCCGCGTACGCATATTTCCGGAAGTTCCGGATCAGGGATTCCTCGAGTTCCAGTTTATGTCCGCAATACCTGTTCAGCTTGGGAACCCATCCGCTGACCGACGCGTCGTTTAACCCGCGGTAAATGAAATTGGTGCGGTAACGCATCAGATTCGGATCCCACGCGCCTTTAAAGATCACGTGCTGCAGTTCATCCCAGTTGTGTATTACGACATCCTTCATAAGGCACCTTCCCCAACGCACCTATTATAGCAAAACAAACCCCGTTTTTCTCAGAAACACGGGGTATTTTTTCAGATTTATTCTTCCCGATCCGCCGGCCGGTTCACCAGTTTCAGAACTCCCAGAATCAAGCCCAATAACGCGAACAGAACCGTCGGAAGTCCGCCGACCGCCGTCAGGATATTCACGGCTTTGTTGGTTTGCGCGGGCACCCGGACGCTGACTTCCATTGTATAGACCAGCGTATCTTTTTCAAAGGCTCCGATCGTACCTGTAATAGTCCGTTCCTTGGAAGAAGGCATGACGCCTTCCGGGAAACTGACCCGTTTGAAGGTAAGTTCCGCTTCTTTCGGCGCGTCGACCGGGAAAATTCCTTCTTCCCGGATCGGAATCTCTTCGTTGGTCAGAAGACGGTGTACGCGCAGCGTCCCGAAGTCTCCGGTGCTGACATCCATGTCCTTGCGCTCGTACTCCGCGTAGAGTTTCTTCGCGATGACTGCGGTATCCTCGAAATGCGTAGCGGCATAATAATCCGTATCCGCGTGCGCCGTCACGATTCCGATATTCATCCCGTTGAACCGGCACCAGGCCGCCAGACAATGTCCCGCCTTCCCGGTATAGCCGGCTTTCCCGCCGCGGAATCCCGGAATGCTGTATTGATTGGCATAGTACCACGCAGAGGAATCCAGATCCAGCCCGTCGGGATAAACCGTACAGGGCGTCATATGATACGACGTCTGACTCGCCGCGTTGCGGAAATCCTCATTTTCCGCACAGTATTTCAATAGAACAGCGATGTCCTCGCAAGTGCTGTAGTGGTTCTCATCGTGCATTCCCGAAGTATTCGTGAAGTGCGTGTTCTTCATGCCGATTTCCTTCGCCTTCGTGTTCATGAGTTCCACAAACGCCGGAATGCTGCCGGATACCCCGACCGCGATCGCGTTGGTGGAATCCGCCGCCGATAACATCATCGAAGAATAAATCAAGTCCCGCACCGTCGGCAGATCATCCGCCCAGAATCCGACGACCGTCGCGTCCCCGAGATCGTCCACCATCACCTGGGTGATCTTCACGTATTCATTCCAGTCATCCCAGTGTTCCATCGCCAGAATCACCGTCATCAGCTTCGTCATAGACGCCGGGTACATTTTCTCGGTGCCTTTCTTATCCGCCAGCACCTGTCCGTTATCAAAGTCCAGCACGTACACAAAATCGCTGGCGAGCGTTTCCGCCGTCCCGTTCACCGCGGGATACCCTTCCGCCTTCACCGGCTTTATCCCCGTCACCAGAATCATCGCGGCCATCATTACCGCGGCAAGTTTTTTACCTAATTTCGTCATGTATTCATTATACATATTCCTGATCGGAAACGGAAATGAATAATTGCGCAAAGAAAAGGAGGACCTGCCCGTCCTCCCGTAAATCCCCTACCGCGGATCTTCGCTTTTGTGAAAAATCAATCCGGCAATTTCAAGGACATCTTCGGAATACGTGTCCGGCAATTCCCGGATGACCGGGGTTTCCAGCGTCTGCCCTTCCGACATGCCTTCATCGCTTCCTTCCCAGGTAAACAAGCTGACGATATTGCCGTTTTCCCCGACATCGACGGAATTTAAGAAAATCATTTTCTGAACCGTAAAGACACTTCCGTCCGGTGCCAGTTCCGTCACCGTTCCGTCCCGACCGATGACCCAATACGGATTCCGGTCTTTATAGTAGCTGTCGTCTGTCTTCCAGACGCCGAACAGGTTCTCGTCCAGATAGGAACGGAATCTCTCCTTGCGGTATTCCGCGGCTTTCGCAAACGAAGACGTGCCGTCCGCGGATCCTCTCGCGAACTCCGCGATGCCAAATCCGTTTTCCATGGTCGAAAGAACTTCCGTGCCGTCGGGATAACGGCAAAAATACAGCATTCTTCCCGCGTATTCAAAGGTTCTTCCGATCTTGACCGCATCCCCTTCATAGGTATAGGTGCCCAGGTGTTCCCTGGTGGAGGCATAGGTGATCTCTCCGTTTTGGAACATACATTCCATCATGTTCGCGCTGTACCATTTTCCCTCAAACATCAAAGGTTCTTTTTCGGGTTTCCAAAACACGAATATACAGGTCAGAATGACGGCCATGATCAAGGCCGCGATTCCCGTGATTTTCCAAATGTTCGCCCGGTTTTTATTTCTTACTTCTTCCATTGATACCTCCACTAATGCGCGCACAGCCTCTTCCTGTGCGGCTTCCTTTTCTCCGGTCAATAACTCGTTGGTGGTCAGGCATAGTTCTTTTCCGATCGGCTCCAACAAGGAGACATCCGGAAAATGATCCCCGCATTCCCACTTGGATACTGTCGTATGTGAAACGTTCAAGCGTTCCGCCAGCTGCTGCTGGGTCAGGTTCTGCCGCTTTCTCGCTTCCTGAATGATCCTTCCTGTTTTTTTCGCATCCATGTTTTTCCTCCTTCTTCCGGTTTCATTTTAGGCGTGAATACAAAAAAAGCCTATCGACGCGTGGTCGAACAGGCGATTTGACATAAACGGGACCGGGTTATTCTGGTTTTTCTTTGAACAGCACAAACTTTTCCAGCGGGAAGATCACCGCCATCTGCACCGCACCGGCAGCCATCGCCGCAACCGTACGCGCTAACGGCGCCCACGAAGTACGCAACAGAACATCCGCGACCGCGCTTTGCAGCCACGTAGTGAAAAGGATCAGCGCGATCATCACGATCATGTAGACCGTCAGACTGTACTTTCCGCCCTTGCCGCGGAAGGTCGCCTTCATATTCACAAAGTACGCGTAGATATTCGCGATGAAATTCGACAGGAAGAACGGCAGCACATAGCCCCAGGTCACCGCACCGTCCGTGACGTATTTCGGGTCCAGTCCGTCCGGACGGAAAATACCGCGTAAAAATTCCGGTAACGGCGTCTTGATTGCGTCAAACACCAACGGCATCGTATTCACCAGAACCAGCTGGATCACAAATGCCGAAAAGCTGACCATGTTGAATTTCACAAACTGCCATAAGGCGCTGTCTTTGTGCCGGTCATCAAATTCTTTTACAAACCCCATCGGACGTATCCCCCACCACGCATATTATATCCTTCCTGTTTTGAAACTCAAGGGTAAAGATACAGACGGTTCTCTCATGCGGCAAGGAATTCCCGTGAAGGACCGTGCTATACTTTTATTAAGAAAAAGACGGAGATATACCCATGAAACTGCTCGTTTTTGATGTGGGCGGAACCGAAATGAAATACGCCCTGACGGAAAACGCCATGACCTTTCTTTACCGCGGGATCCTTCCCACTCCCACGGAAAGTTTTGACCGTTTTCTTTCAACGATCCGCGAAATCTCTCAGAAGTATAAGGACGAAGCCGAAGGAATCGCGATGGCTTTACCGGGACCGGTCGATACCGGAAACGGCTTATGCTTCCGTAACGGCGCGATGCGCTACCCTTTCCCGAATGACGTCGCGAAACACCTGGAGGAAGTATGCGGGTTACCGGTGATCCTGGAAAATGACGGAAGAGCCGCCGTCCTTGCCGAACACCGTTACGGGGCCTTGCGGGGATGTCAAAACGCCGCGGTCTTTCTGATCGGAACCGGCGTCGGAGGCGGCTTGGTCGTCAACGGACAAATCCTACGCGGCGCGCATCATACCGCCGGGGAGTTCAGTTTCATAAATACCGAGGCTTCCGCGTACCGCGATTACGGAAACATCCTGGCCCACCGTTGTTCCACTGCCTTCCTTTTGAAGAACTATCAGGAAAAAACCGGCGAAGCCCAACCGATTGACGGCCGCGAGTTTTTCCGGAGATACCCAAACGATCCCGCCGCGAAAGAAGCGCTGGACGAACTCTGTACGAACATCGCTGTCCAGCTGATGAATATTTACTGGCTCCTCGACGTAGAAAAAATCGCCATCGGGGGAGGCATCAGCGCCCAACCCGCCGTACTGGAGAAAATACGTGAAAAGACGGAGGAAGTCCGGAAGAATTCCTTCACCGGCAAAATTCATTTCCCGTTCCATCTGGAAATTGTTCCGTGCGAATTCCGCAACGACGCCAACCTCATCGGCGCCTTTGTGACCGCCGCGGAGCGTTTATCCCGGTAAAACACGCACAAAAAAACTCCGGAGATCCGGAGTTTTCTTTTTTGGAAGAATTACAGTAATTCCGCGAAGTACTTAATGGTGCGGACCATCTGGCTGGTATAGCTGTTTTCATTGTCATACCAGGAGACGACCTGTACCTGATAGGTATCCTCGTCGATCTTCGCTACCATGGTCTGGGTCGCGTCGAAGATGGAACCGTAGGTGCTTCCGATGATGTCGGAAGAAACGATCGGGTCGGTGTTGTAACCGAAGGATTCGGTTTCCTGTGCTTTCATCGCCGCATTGATGGAATCAACGGTGATGTCCTTGCCCTTAACGACTGCCACTAAGATCGTGGTGGAACCGGTGATGGTCGGAACACGCTGCGCGGAACCGATCAGCTTGCCGTTCAGTTCCGGAATAACTAAACCGATCGCCTTTGCCGCGCCGGTGCTGTTCGGAACGATGTTCGCCGCTGCCGCTCTAGCTCTTCTCTTGTCGCCTTTTCTGTGCGGTCCGTCTAATACCATCTGGTCGCCGGTGTACGCATGAACCGTCGTCATGATACCGGAGCAGATCGGATACGCATCATTCAGAGCTTTCGCCATCGGAGCTAAGCAGTTGGTGGTGCAGGAAGCTGCGGAGATGATGTGATCATCCTTCGTTAACTTCTTGTGGTTGACATTGTAAACGATGGTCGGTAAATCGTTGCCTGCCGGAGCAGAGATAACGACTTTCTTCGCGCCCGCGTTCAGATGTGCGGAAGCTTTCGCCTTGGAGGTATAGAAACCGGTGCATTCCAAAACGACGTCAATGTTCAGTTCGCCCCACGGAAGGTTGTTCGCGTCTGCTTCTTTGTAGATCTGAATTTCCTTGCCGTCAACAACGATGGAAGCTTCCTTCGCTTCTACAGTATGACCTGCGTACGGACGATGAGCGGTATCATATTTTAATAAATAAGCTAACATGTCCGGGGAAGTTAAATCGTTGATTGCGACTACTTCATAACCTTCCGCCTGCCACATCTGACGGAAAGCCAAACGACCGATACGGCCAAAACCATTAATTGCAACTCTTACAGCCATGGATATGATAATCCTCCTTTATTTGCACCATAATTATATCATTACGGCACCCCATGTCAAACAGGAATACGTACCTTTGTTTTATCTTTCACGAATGATTTTTCCGCAAAAAAACCTCCCTTTCCGTATTCGCGTACGGTGAAGGGGGGCCTGTCTTATTTTTTCGTTTGCCCTTTCCTCTGGGCTTTCTCCACAAGGCGTTTCAAAGATTCTTCGTGATCCTTCAGAACCTTCATGCCTTCTTTGTCGGAAAGCGTGTATCCTTCTTCTTTCCGCATTTCTTCCGCGTGTTTTCTGGTCACGAACAGCACAATTCCCGTCAGAACGACCGCGATTCCCAGCGCGATCCCGATAATGATCCAAGAATTTCCCATTATGCAACACCCCCCGGATGCCGTTATTCTACCATAAGATTATCTTCTCATAAAGAAAAACATCCGCACTCCAAGATACGGATGTTTCAAAGAGATTATTTCAGTTTTTTCGTGACGGCGTACACCGCGTCCGCGTTTTCCTGCAGGCGGTATTTCGTCACGGTTCCCCTGGCGAGTCCTTCCTTCACTTCCCGGAATTCCTTCTTGGAACCCGGCATAAACAGATCTCCGCCGGCCGCCGCGACTTTCGCCGCATTGGGCCCCGGATACTTCGGACGGCGCCCGAAATTCACGCCGGATACGACCCAGTCGGTCATCACGATACCGTCAAACCCGAATTCCCGGCGCAGAATGTCCGTGGTCAATCCGTAACACTCCGACGTATGAACCCCGTTGACCAGATTGTACGAAGTCATCAATGCCAGGGGATGCGCTTGCCGGATACAGATTTCAAACCCGCGAAGATAAATTTCTCGGGCCGCGCGTTCCGAAACCAGGGAATTGTTGTTGTAACGGTTGTTTTCCTGGTTGTTGAAGGCGAAGTGCTTGACGGTCACCGCGCATCCCGCGTGCTTCTGCACGCCTTTGGTCAAAGCCGCGGCCATCGTTCCGCTGATAAGCGGGTCTTCCGAGAAATACTCAAAGTTTCTTCCGCATAACGGATCGCGGTGAATATTCAAGGCCGGAGCCAGCCACAAATGCACCCCGAATTTCTCCATTTCGGATCCTACGACATCGCCGCAGGTTTCCGCGTATTCCGTATTCCAGGATTGCGCGATGGCCGTTCCGATCGGAATCGCCGTCGTATACTGTTCGCGCACAACGGCATTTTTCGGGATCTTTCCGGAACCGTTTACGAACCGGCGCAAGATCTTCGGCAGGTATTCGGCCATGGTTTCCGGCATGCCCTGTCCCAACCCGTGCACGCCTTTTTTATCCGCGTAATACAACGGACTTAACCGTAACCCGGCGGGACCGTCCGCCATCACCATGGCCGGAATGTTTTTATGACGCAGAGTTGTCGTCGTTTCACCGGCTGCGCCCGCCACCGAACGCGCCGCGTTTCCGACTACGCTTCCCAAGCTGAATTTCTCGCTGTAATTTCCGATTCCGTACCGGATCAGTTCCTCTTCCGTCAAAGAGAAGATTTCCCGGGAGATTTCCGGATGATTTCCGTAATCGACAATGCGGGTTGGGAATTCTTCGGGCTTCAACAGGATGACCGGCAGCCCGTCCGTATCCGGCGCCTTTCTTTCAATCCGCAGATCTTCAAAATCCGGTTTCCCAAGACAGTTCTTTCCCTTCTGCACGATAACGGTTTTTTCTAAGCGCAATACCGCAATCGCGCGCGTATTCGCGGCGGAATTCCCGGTGCGCACCGTGTAATCTCCCTTTTCCAGGATATACGACGCGGTTTCTTCATCGTAAGAACTCAGCTGCGAAAGAGGGAATTCCGCCCTGACACGGGTTGTTTCCCCGGGAGCCAGTTCGCGGGTCTTCACAAATGCCGCCAGATCCTTTTCCGCCTTGTCCAGTTTTCCTTCCGGCAGACTCACATACACTTCGAAGACTTCTTTTCCCTTGCGGGATCCGGTGTTGCGGATCGTTGCTTCCGCGATGACGGTTTCACCTTCCGCACGGACAGTTTCTTCCGTGATCTCAAAGGTCGTATACCCCAGTCCGTATCCGAACGGGAACAGCGGCGTTTTCCCCGCGGAATCAAAATGCCGGTATCCGACGTAAATGCCTTCCTTATAGCGCGTATCGTCCTCTTCTCCGAAGGTTCCTTCATGACAATATTCTTTATACGAAGCCCAGGTGGACGCCAGTTTTCCCGAAGGGTAGTATTCTCCGGTCAGAAGTTTCGCCAGCACATGCCCCGTTTCCACCCCGAGCTGGGATAATACGAGAATGTTTTCGGTGTCCATGACCGGCGTAAGATCGATTACGCCTCCGGCGTTGATGACCAACAAAAACTTTGCGTACTTCGCGCGGCATTCCCGGATATCGCGGATTTCGGTATCCGTCAGGCGGAAATCACCGGGCGTGTCGGTGCGGTCGTTGCCTTCCCCGCAGATCCTGGAAACAACGTATACGCACACCGCGCCTTCGCCGTTAAGAGGCAAATCGTAATCCGGTTCGGGCATGACTTTCCCCATGCCTTCCATAATCGCGAGGGTGTGTTTTTCCTTCGCCAGCGCACGGATCTCCTCCGTGAATTTTATCTTCGCGGCTTTCCGGATCTTCGCGTATTCCTCCAGCCTGTCCTTGGTGGTGACAGTAAATCCCGCGGCTTCCAGACCTTCTTCGATCGTCACAAAATACCGGGAATTGACTTCCCCGGATCCCGTGCCGCCTTTGACGGTATGCCGGATCCCGCTTCCGTACGCGGCGATCGGACATGGCTCATCCAGCGGAAAATCTCCGTTCGATTTCAATAATACCGTGCATTCCGCCAGACCTTCGCGGATTTTCTCCAGATGTCGGAGTTCGTATTCCTGCATAATCTGCCCCTTTCACGCAAAAAGGCCCGACAATACAATGCCGGGTCTTCATGTCAAAATGATTATTTCTTCACCAGTTCTTTGACTTTTTCGACTAATTCGGTCGCGCCGTCCTTGACTGCGGTGCCGATTCTCTGGAAATCGTCTTTACCGAGTTTGCCGTCTTCGCCCAATAAGGACTTGCCGGCGTTGGTCGCCGCAAACTTTTCGCCCAGATCTTTCGCGCCGTCCTTGACCGCTGCGCCGATTCTCTGAAGATCATCCTTGCCAAGCTTGCCGTCTTCGCCTAATAAGGACTTGCCGGCATTCGTCGCCGCAAACTTTTCACCCAGATCTTTCGCGCCTTCCACTACTTTCGCGCCCAGTTCCGTCGCTTTTTCCTTCGCGTTTTCCGCAAATTCCGCCGCTTTCTTCTGAAGTTCTTCCTTCTTATCCGCTTCTTTGACTTCTTCGACAGCTTCTTTGACTTCTTCAACGGCTTCTTCTACTTTTTCTTCCGCTTCCAGAACTACTTTTTCTTCATCCATGGTTTATACCTCCTTATAACGCCGCCTTTTCGGCTGATTTTATGATAGTCCTCTTTCCCGATTTTCTCAAGAAACCCTTTACAAATCCTCGGATTTGTCAGGCGGGTTTCCGCAATAATGCGCCTGCAGGACCGCCCTTTTTTCTTCGGTGAGACCGTACTCCGCCTCCAGAAAGGAAGTCATATCCGGGTACCTGGCTAATATCGCGCCGATCGACGCCTGTATATAATCTTCGGACACCGTGATCAAACGAAGGACCGCCTCCTTGGATAATCCGCGCCGCGGGATGTGCGCCAGGATTTCATCCAGATGGGAATAGATGTATTCGTTGGATTTCAGGTATTCCTTCACGCCGTCTTCGATGGAAGCGCCTAAAGCCGTCATGATCAGGAATGCCGCAATGCCCGTGCGGTCTTTTCCTGCCGAACAATGGAAATATACGTTTTCGTTCCGTTCCAGCATCCGTTCAAAAAGTCTTTTGTACGCGGGATTATGAAACGGCATGCGTTTATACATGGCGATCATGTAAAGTTCCATACGCGCGATCTGCGGGTCTTCATGACGGTTTTTCAATTGTGTGTCAAAGTCAAATCCGGGACCTGTGTCCTCCCTCGGAAGAGCCGGAACCTGTTCCCAATCCACACCGCGGATCATGACGTCTTCCGCCCGGAAGGTCTCGTATTCATCCCGCAGATCCAGAACGTACGTGATCCCGTATTCGTCACGGAAAGAAGCCGCGTCCTCTTCCTCCAAATCGCACAAAGGTCCGCCGCGGAAAATACGGTTTGGAAGAATGCGGGCAGGATACCGCGTCGGGTACGCACCGATCGAGCGGAAATTGCGGACAGGCAGCGCGCGCATAGAATCACCTCCGTATGTAGTATACCATTTCCGGAATATTTTTTCGCTGGGTATATTGCAATACATAATAGTATGTGTTACATTAGTTTCGCAGGAGGTGTTACAATGGATGCCCAATTCAAAAAAGGCGCCCTGGAACTCTGCGTATTGTCCCAGCTTCGGCAAAGCGATATGTACGGCTACGAACTGACGGACGCGATTTCCAGGGAAATGTCGGTGACAGCCGGCACATTATATCTGATTTTGAAACGACTCAAAGATACCGGATATCTCTCCACCTACCTTGTGGAATCGTCCGGAGGACCCGCGCGTAAGTACTATCATCTGACCGACACGGGAAAAGAATACGAGAAAGCGCAGAGAGAGGAATGGCTCTCCTTTATCAAGAAAGTGGAAAGGTTGATCGGAAATGACGAAGATTGAATACTTATATGAACTGCAGAGACGCTTGAACAAACTGCCGGAGGAAGACCGCGCAGAAATCATGGACGCGTTTGAGGAACACTTCCTGGAAGGAAAAAAGGCCGGCAAGACCGACGCGGAAATCATGGAAGAACTCGGGACCGTGAACGAAGTTGCGGAATCGCTGGGAGCTTTGCCGGAAAAAGAAGAACGCACCGGCACGTGGAAGGATTATCTGAATGAAACCCTGCGTTTTGTGAAAGATACCCTCAACTCCGTGAAAGAAACCGGCGTGCATTTCGAATGGAATATTGACCGCGGCGACGATTTCCGTCCGGAGCCGGACGATATGACCGGCTTCATGGAGGAAGAAGTACAGGAACTCTATGTGGTTTCCGCCAAGGGGCTTGATATGAAACTGCGCAAGGGAGACACGCTGAATTATATTTACCGCGGCGAATCCTGCGCGATTGAGACAACCTCGGAAAACGGCAAAGGGTATATCCGGGTCCTCGGTAATCACAGCCGTCATGAAGCGGAATTCTTCTTAGAAGTTCCGGAATCGGTCTGCGTGCTGGATATACGCGTTCCTTCCGGTAAGGTCTATGCCGAAGACATTACACCGGATACCTTCGCGGTAAGCGGCTCTTCCGCGGACGCGGAGATCCGCACCGTGGAATCCAAGGCTTTCCGTTTCTCTTCCAACAGCGGCGATCTTACGATGGCGGATTCCTCGTTTGAAAAAATGTTTGTAAACGTCATCAGCGGCGATATTGACATTGATCATGTGAATGCCGATCTGGATATCCATACGATCTCCGGCGATATCGACATCAGCGATCTGATCGCGGATGAAGTGTACCTGGAAACCAAATCCGGCGACATCACGATCGAAGGAGAGACGGCGATTCTGGAAGCCGTGACGATCTCCGGCGACACGGACGCAAGTTTTGGAAACCACGCGGAAAAGATCACCCTGAAATCCGTTTCCGGGGATCTGGATCTGACCTTGCCCGATGAAAACTTCCGTGCGGTGTTCGAAACTGTTTCCGGAGACATCTCCAACGAAACAGACGTGGAGGAACTGTTACGGGGACACGGGCACTATGAAATCGGCGAAGGTACGACCGAAGTCCTCGGGAAAACCGTTTCCGGCGATATCACGATCGACGTCGAATGATTCACAAAAAAACGCGGGTCCGGGTTTCCGGTTCTCCGCGTCTTTTCATGGTCTAATAGAATTCGTGCTGGTATAACGCCTTATATGCCCATACGGTCTTGAAGGATTCCGTCTTTCCGAGCTGGAAACATTTGCGGAACAGGGACTTGTCGTTGACCCGCACCAGCGTCTCCGCCTTGATTTCCGCCTTGGCATACGGGATAACCTTGTCGAGTCGTTCCGAAGCCGAAGCGCGGACTAAGACGTTGGGCTTGCGGTCGGAAGCGTGTGCCAGCATTCTCGCCAGCGCTTCGCCGTTTTCGTAAAGGATCTCATCGACGACGACCGTATCGTTGGTCAGATAGGTGACATAATACCCTTCCAGCGCGTCGGCATTATAGTACGTATAAACCTGCGCGTGTTCGGCTTCCGCACGTTTTAATAGGAGCGGAATACGGTTTTCTTCGGAAAGGTATTGTCCCTGGAAGTGCTGGGTAAAACGGTTGTAGAGAGCTTCCATCGCGACCGGATCGGTGCGCGTGGTAACTCCGGTCGTCCCGTAGCGCGGGAAGAACTTCTTTTCGAAGCGGAATTCCTGGCGTCCGAAACGGGCGCGGAACTGATAGTCCTTCGCGTAGGGAACCGTATCGGCCGCAATCGTCGTGATCAATGCCTGCCGGTCGCACATATCCAGAACCATCCGGAACAATTCCGCCTCGTATCCCAGATTTTTGGCTTCCGCCAGCGAAGAAACCATCGCGATGCGCATGACTCCGACGCGTCTTCCGCCCAACGACATCATGTGCGGAATCACATCGATGACCGAGATGATCCGGTTTCCGTTTTCATAAACCAGGGACTTTTTATAATCAAAGATATTTTTCAGGTAGAATTCGGTGAAACCGTTTCTTTCTCCCTGGCATTCCCGGTGCAGCTTCATGATCGCGTTCACATCGGATTCTGCCGCGTAACGAATCTTTCCCATACTATTTCACCTTCTCTTCTTCCTTTACCGGCTCATTGGAGACGACTTCGTAGTTCGCTTCAATGATTCCGTTTTCTTCCCGGTATTGTTTTTTGCGTTCTTCTTCCTGTTTCGCGAAATACGCTTCCGGATCCTTATCGATTTCTTCCTTGATCTTCACCGCTTTTTTCAGCGTAAAGAAATGCCAGACGGCGAACACCACGATCCCGATCACAACGATTCGGACCAGCGTCCACACGATCGCCATGAGACTTTCCAATAATCCTCCCAGCATATCATTCGCTCCTTTCCGTATTGTTGCCGGACAGTTCCACGATCTTTTCCAGCCGGTGTTTCATACCGGACTTGGTGATCGCGATCCCAGTCTCTTCTTCGTATTTATCCGCCAGATCCTGTAAGGATTCCTCGGGATACCGTAACCGCAGCTCCGCGGTTTCCTGGTACTTGACGTCCAGTTTCTCAAACCTTCCGCTGCGCTTCAGCCGTTCAATCGCCTCGACCTGTTCCCTGCCGGAACGGATCGTCTTGACGACGTTGGCGGTGGCGCAGTTTTCCAATCGCGTGTAGTTATTGTAGATATCGCGCTGGATCCGCACATCCGCATACTGCATGGCACAATCCGTCGCGCCGATATGGACTAAGAAGTCGTTGATGACGTCTACAGATTTAATATACACGACAAACTGGTTTCTGCGCGGAATCATTTTACCGGTAATACCGATTTTTTTCATCGCCCGCATGATGAAGCGTCCCTGTTCTTCGCGGTTGGCGCTGATTTCCAGGTGATAATCCGTCTTGCGGGGATCGTTGACGCTTCCCGACGCCAGGAAACATCCGGCCAGATACGAACGCGACGTCTCACGGTTGGAAACATACGCCTTCGCCGGATGACTGTTGAGACCTTCCTCGGTCCATAATCCGAGATCTTCCAGAATCTCCTTGGTGTGGTTCATGACGCGCAGAAGATAGACCTTGTTCTTGTTGAGTTTCATCTTGCGCACAATGGACGTCTCAATCGTCACGTCATAATACTTCTTCAGCATCTTCATGACGAATCGCGAGATTTCCGGATTCTCTGTTCGGATCACCATCGTCAAACCGCGGTTCGAGATGGAGATCGAACTCAGGAACTGGAAAATACCCGCCAGTTCCGCTTTATATTCGCGGTCGGTCCGTTCCGCCTGCAGAACTTCTTCCTTGACGCTTCTCGCAAAGGATCTCATTGTCCCATCACATCCTTTTCAAAATACGCGCGGATCTTTTCCGCGTCATGACGCACCTGCCCGGCATGGAATTCCAACAGTTCTCTTTTGTCGATGCGGTACGGGTGGTAGCGTTTGCGGATCTTCACCGGTTCCGCGTCTTCTTTCCGGTAGTTTTCCAGCACTTCCTCCGGAATCTCATCGCACGCATATGCGACGATCCCGACTTCGTTTTCCCCGATGACGTTCTCAATGGCCTTCACGTGGTCTTCCACGCTGTAGCCTTCGGTCTCTCCCGCCTGCGTCATCGAATTGCAGATATAAATCTTTTCGGCCTTCGATTCCCGGATTGCCTTGGCGATATCCGTGATGATCAGGTTGGGAAGGATGCTGGTATACAGGGATCCGATCCCGAAGACGATGTAATCCGCCTCCTTGATTGCGTTGACCGCCAGTTCGGTCGCCTTGACTTCATGATCGTAGTAGACCCGGGTGATCTTGTTGCGGTAACGCGGGATGTTGGATTCCCCGCGTACGATCGTCCCGTCTTCCATGACCGCGTACAGCGTGATCACTTCCGTTGTGCTCGGGACAATATCGCCTTTTACCCGCAGTACCGTACTGATTTTTGTCACCGCGTCCATGAAACTTCCGCTGGAACGGGTCAGGGCTGTCAGAATAATATTCCCGAGATTATGCCCGTCCATTTCCCCGTGCACGCCGCCGTCTTCAAACCGGTAATCCATCAGTTCCGTCAGAATGTTTTCATCTTCCGCCAAAGCCGTCATGACCCCGCGGATATCCCCCATCGCCGGGATATTGAATTCCCGGCGCAGTCTGCCGGTCGACCCGCCGTCATCCGCCACCGTCACGATTGCCGTCAGATGAACGTCCGGAATCTTCTTGATACCGCGCAATACGATTGATTGTCCGTGTCCGCCGCCGATGACAACGACACGTTTCATAGCTTCGCCTCCGTATCCGGCAGATACGCAGCCTTGTAACAGATATATTTATCCTTGTAGGTGTTCATCAGATAATTGACCACGGAAACCGAACGGTGTCTTCCGCCCGTGCATCCGATCCCGATCATGATATGCGCCCTTCCGTTTTCTTCGTACGTGGCGAAAATATAATCCAGCAGTTCTGTCAGCCGGCGCATGTATTCCTTCGCGTCTTCCCCGGACATCACATAGTCGTATACTTCCTTGTCGTCGCCGGAATACTGCCGAAGCTCCGGCACCCAGTACGGATTGGGCAAAATGCGCACATCAAACAGGAAATCCGCGTCTTTCGGAATCCCGTACTTATAACCGAACGATTCAAACGTGATCGTCAGATCATGGTGCACA
>CACZNO010000122.1 GCA_902782505.1 uncultured Erysipelotrichaceae bacterium
CGAATTTTGCCCCCAAAATCCAAGTGACAAAACCGGCGCGGCCATGGCGGTCGCGCCGGTTTCATATTCTTTTGCGCCGGTGATTGCGTCCTCAAAGCACCTTCCTCACGGAGGGTGCCCCAAACGCGGGTTTTACTTTTGATAAGGAGAGATGTACCGGCGGTAATAGCCGTGGAAGAACATATCGAAGAAGATACTTAAGGCATACCGCGTGTACACATTGCGTGCGCTTTGGATCTCGCGGCTGTTTAAGCGCATGACCTTGGAAGGATAAACGATCAGGGAATAATCATTCTCAAACAGGGAGGAACGGTTGAAGGTGACAAGCGCTTTGAAGGCTTTGATGTCCTTGAGTTCCTCGCGGATCGCGATGGCGAAGTTACCGGAAGCCGAACAGGTCACCAGAAGATCATCCGGTGTCAGATCCTGTAAAATCGATAAGCTCGATGTGGAATTGGTGACGACGCGGATCAGTTTTCCGACCGACATCAGATCCTGCTGGAGAGAACGGATGGAAGAGGCAGAGTCTTCCGCGGTCAAAACGACGACGTTCTTCGTATCGTGAATGCGTACGAGGAATTCTTCCGCCCAGCGCGAGGAATAAATCGTATCGATGATATCCTTGGCCATATCGTCCAAAGAAGAGACGAGGTGTTCCGCGTAGTGGGTATAGTCGGTATAGGAAAGAATGGTTTTCTGATGCGCCGCAACTTCGCTGACGGTGTTCTTCAGCGATGTGAAGCTGTCGTAACCGATCGTTTTGACAAAGCGCTGGATGCTGGAACGCGACACAAAACACTCTTCCGCCAGATCGTAGATGCTCAGACGGTCCAGCTCCTGGAAGTGTTCCAGAATGTATTTCGCAATATGAAAGTTCGTATCTTCCGTGTCGTTCGTGTTCAAAATGGACAATAACGACGTCAGCAGATTAAAACGGGTGATGCTGTAAACTTTGTGCGATTCCTTGCTATCCATAGTTTTATTTTATACTAAATTCCTGTATTTGGGAAAAAAGAAGACCGCGGAAATGATCGCTCACCAATCAAAAAGAGAAGTGGTATCAAAACCTGATACCATTCCCTCCGCCATGTCGCAGGATGTGAATCCAATAGGGGATTCTCTTTTTTATATACTGAAGTTGCAGGGGACAAATATCCCGGAAAGGACAAAACCTATGAAGCACAATACCAATCCCGTATTTCCGAAAAACTTCTTCTGGGGAGCTTCCAGCGCTGCCTGGCAGGTCGAAGGCGCGACGCTCGAAGGCGGACGTACGCAGTCGATCATTGACTTAAACTCGCAGACGAAGAAGCCGTTCACGGACAACTCCATCGCGGCGGATCATTATCATCACTACAAGGAAGACGTAGCCCTGATGAAGGAATGCGGATTCACCAGCTACCGTTTCTCGTTATCCTGGTCGAGAATCATTCCGGACGCGGACCGCAAGGTCAACCCGGAAGGCATCGCGTTCTACAACAACCTCATCAATGAACTGGTCGCGGCGGGCATTACCCCGATCGTAACGCTGTATCACTACGATATGCCGTGCTGGGTGGATGAGAAATACGGCGGATGGCACAGCCGTGAAATCATCGATGAATTCGATTACTACTGCAGAGTCTGTTTCGAAAACTTCGGCGACCGTGTCAAATACTGGTTATCGATCAACGAACAGAACATGCAGATCGTCTACGGCAAATGGTTAGGCGTTGCGAAGGGTTCCGATAACTGGGACAGAGACCAGTGGGCAGTCAACCACATCATGAATCTCTGCCACGCGAAAGCGGTCAATGCCTGCCACGAATTAGTGGAAGGCGGAAAGATCGGTCCGGTTCCGGGGTATGTTCCGATTTACCCGAAATCCTGCCGCCCGGAAGATCAAATCGCCGCAATGAATGCGGAAGAACTGACCCAGAAGGTTTGGGACGATACCTACTACTACGGCGAATACAGCACCTTCATCAAGAACTACTGGAAAGAAAACGACATTGATCCGGGTATCGAACCGGGCGATGCGGAACTGATGAAGTCCGCGAAGATCGACTTCTTCGCCATCAACTGCTACAGAAGTGACGTCGGCATGTGGCCGGATCCGACCTTCTTACAGGAAATCGGTTTAAATAAATACGGACGCAAGGGGGAATTCATCTACACCAACCGTCCGGGTGAATACGCGTTGGACAGAAACCCGTACGTGGAAACCACGGATTGGGACTGGCATATCGACGGCGTGTCCATGCGTTACACGATGCGCTACATGTGGGACCATTATCATCTCCCGATGGTCATCACGGAAGCCGGCTTCGGAGCGCATGAAGATCTCGATGAAAACGGCGAGATCCATGACGATTACCGCATCGATTACTTACGCGATTACATTTACAACCTGGGCTTAGCGATTCAGGACGGCGTCGAAGTCATGGGCTTCAATCCCTGGAGCTTCACCGACCTCCTGTCCACCGGCAACGGTATGGCAAAACGCTACGGCTTAGTCTTCGTCAATACAACGGACTTTGAACTCCGCGATCTCAAACGGTACAAGAAGGACAGCTTCTACTGGTACAGCAAGCTCATCAAGTCCAACGGCCAGGAATGGGGCAAGGACATGAGCGAATGGAGAGACTTCACCAAGAGAAGTGAAATTGCGAGCGACATCAAGGAAAAGCTCGGGCTCAAATAAATCTTTACCAAAAAACGAAAGGGGAAAATTATGGCAAAGAAAGATTACAAGGCAATTGCGGAAGCGATCGTTGCGAATGCCGGCGGCGTTGACAACATCCTGAACGCATCTCACTGCATGACCCGTTTGCGTCTGCAGGTCAAGGACGGATCGAAAGTTGACCAGACCGCTGCGAAGAGCAAGGCAGTGGAAGGCGTCATCAATCTGATCGTCCAGAACGGCGAATTCCAGTACGTTATCGGACAGGACGTTCCGTCGGTCTATGAAGAAATCTCGAAGATTGACGGCATCAAAGCGGGCGGAACCGTAGACGATGCGGAAGCGACCAAGGCGGATATGAAGGCAGCCAAGGGCGGACTCGTAAACACGATCTTATCCTACATCGGCGGAACCTTCTCTCCGATCATCCCGATCTTCATCGCAGGCGGTCTTACCGGTGCGGTCTTATCCTTACTCAGAACCTTCGCGGGCTTAGATGACACCAACGGTACCGTCGTCGTTTTGACCGGTATCCAGCAGGCGATGTTATGGTTCTTACCGGTCTACATCGGTTTCTCCAGCGCATCCCGTTTGAAATCCAACCCGTATCTGGGAGCGTTCTTAGGCGCCGTCTTACTGTTCCAGGGAACCACGGCTGCGGCAGCGCAGTACACGAATTTCTTAGGCATTCCCATTACGGCGATCGGCTACAACGGACAGATTTTCCCGGTTATCCTGGGCACCCTGTTCATGAGCGTTGTCTATAAGTTCTTACAGAAACACTTACCGGTCAACTTACGCACCATCTTCGTTCCGTTATTAACGATGCTGGTAACGGTTCCGGTTACCCTGATCGTATTAGGTCCGTTAGGTTACTGGGTAGGCACCGGCTTAGCGAACGGCGTTCTCGCCATCTATCGTTTCGCTCCGTGGCTGGCAGTTGCGATCATCGGCGCAACCACCGTTTGGTTGGTATTCTTCGGCATGAACAACGCGACTTATCCGGTTCTGTTCCTCTTGCTGGCGGAAGTCGGATCTGACCCGCTGATCTGCACCGGTATGGCTCCGGCAAACGTAGCGGTCGGCGGCGCGTGCTTAGCGTATGCGTTACTCGCTAAGGAAGCGGAAGACAAGCAGGTCGGCACCGGCGCAGGCATCACCGCGTTATGCGGCATCACCGAACCGGGCGTCTACGGCGTCTTATTCCCGAACCGTTATCCGCTCATCGGCGCGATGGTCGGCGGCGGACTCGGCGGCTTCATCGCAGGTTTATTCGGACTGACGCAGTTCGTTGTTGCGAACCCGGGCTTCTTATCCTTCGCAGCTTACATGAATCCGGACGGAACATGGGGCAACTTCTGGGGCATGATGGGCGTCATGGTTCTGGCAGTCGTCGTAGCGTTCGTTGTCACCTGGTTCTTAGGCAAAAAAGCGTTAGCGAAACAGGCAAAATAACACAGAGTTTTCACCGAAAGGGAGAGGGGATTGATCCCTTCTCCCTTTCTCCATACTTTGGAATAAACACGAAAGGAGATTCGAAATGTTCAATTTTTTCAAAAAGAAAGAAGAAGTATTCCCGGAATTACAGGTAAGTGACAATACGATCACCGCACTGGCGGACGGCGAACTGATGCCGGTGGAAAACGTCAGCGATCCGATGTTTGCGGAAAAAATGATGGGCGACAGTATCGCCTTCCGGTTTGAAGGAAAGAAGACTCTGTGCTCCCCGGCAAACGGCGTCTTAGGCGTTCTGTTTCCGACCGGTCACGCGTTCGGGATCGTGATGGAAAACGGCGTGGAGTTATTGGTGCATATCGGCGTGGATACGGTGAAGGCCAAAGGCGAGGGATTTGAACTTCTCGCCAAGAAACAGGGCGATACCGTGAAAGCCGGCGATCCGATCGTCAAAGTCGATTTTGATAAACTCAGGAAAAAATACGATATGTCGACGATGCTGATTGTTACGAATCCGAATGATTTTGCGGTAGAATTAGTAAGGGACGGGAAAGTGTCGCGCGGCACGGACGTCGGAACCGTAAAATAGGAGGAAATCAATATGCGCATTGTTATGATTCATACGAGCCCCGTATCGCTGAATGAACTGAAAGCTTTATGCAAGGAAATCATTCCGGACGTTGAAGTGTACAACATCATCGACGACAGCCTCATCGATCAGGTGAAAAAAGCCGGTCATATCACACCGGACATCATCACGAGAATGTGCGGTTATGTCCAGATTGCGAAAACTCTGAATCCGGATCTGATTTTCAACCAGTGCAGTTCCGTGGGCGAGGCATTTGACATTGCGCGCCGCCAGGCTAATTGCAAGACCCTCAAGATTGACGAAGCGATGGCCGAAAAAGCCGTATCTCTCGGATCGAGAATCGGCGTTGTCGCAACCGTGGCGTCGACTGTCGCTCCCAGCACGAATTTAGTACGCACCAAGGCGAAGGAAGCCGGCAAAGACGTAACCGTTACGGAATATCTCGTAGACGGTGCGATGGATATCCTGATGCAGGGCGATGTGAAGAAACACAACGAACTGGTCATCGGAAAAATCCGTCAGGCGGAAGCGGAGAACGACGTCGTGGTTCTCGCGCAGGGTTCCATGACGGCGATCTTACCGTTGCTGACAGAGACTTCCAAACCGGTTCTGACCAGCCCGCGTCTGGCGATCGAACGGGTCAAAAAAGAATTAGGCTTATAAATAAATCTGCGGAATATCCGCAGATTTTTATTCTGTGTGATTTTCCGTCAGGAATGACCGGAATCGGCTATAATGATAGTAAGAAATGAGGTGCGTTTATGAAACTGGTTATCGGAAACGACCACGCGGGCGTGGAAATGAAGTATGAACTTACCGTGTATTTACAGAATAAGGGCTACGAAGTCATCAATGTCGGAACGGATTCGACGGAAGCGTTCGATTATCCGATCGCAGGCTACAAGGTAGGCAAGGCAGTTGCGGAAGGAAAGGCGGACTTAGGCGTTTTGATTTGCGGAACCGGCGTGGGAATCTCTCTGGCAGCCAATAAGGTGCACGGGATCCGGGCTTGTGTGTGCAGCGATCCGACAACAGCGCGTTTATCCCGCGAACACAACAACACCAACGTCATCGCTTTCGGTGCCCGTATCATCGGCATGGAAACTGCGAAGCACATTCTCGATGAATGGCTGAACGCGAAATACGCGGGAAGCGAACGTCATCACCGCCGGGTCGCGATGATCACGGAGATCGAGGAGACCCAGGAACTCAAAGCCGCGGAAGAATAAATCCGGAATCATCGAAAGACCGTGTACGCACGGTCTTTTTTTTCAAAAAGAACGTAGAAATCAGTGTGGGTTTTCGTTATCATAGTATCGTGCGTAAAATCAAGACCTCGGTTACCGTGACTCACACGCTGATGTTACTGTTCGCAGCGATGCTGTGGGGTTTTGCGTTTGTGGCGCAGTCGATCGGCGCCGACTACATGGATCCGTATTCGTTCTCGTGCTTCCGCAGCTGGATCACGGTTCTGGCGCTCCTGCCGGTCATCGCTCTTTCGGATGCGTTCATGAAAGCTCATTACGGGATTACGCAGAAGCCGAAAAATGCCGCGGAACGGAAACATCTTGTCCGCGGAGGGATGATCGCAGGACTGTTTGTGTTCCTGTTATCGCTGTTCCAGCAGATCGGAATCGCGTACGTACCGACCGCCAAGGCAGGCTTTATGACCGCGATGTACATCATCCTGGTGCCGGTATCTTCGGTGCTGTTCGGAAAGAAACTGCGCCCGGTCATCCTCGGGTGCGTCGTACTGTCCTTTATAGGAATGTATCTTCTGACCAATCCGACCGGAGGAGGGTTCGGATTCGGCGAATGGATGATGATCGGCGCGACGTTATCCGCCACCGCGCAGATCATGGCGATCGACCACTTCTGCCAGAACGTGGACGGCGTACGTTTATCGTTTATGCAGTTTCTGACGATGGCGGTGTTGTCAACGGTTGCGATGTTCGTGGCGGGACATCCGGAATGGGAAACCATCAAGGCAGCGATGCCGGCGATCTTATACACCGCGATTGTCTCGGGCGGACTGGCATATACTCTGCAGATCATCGGACAGAGAAATCTGGACCCGACGATCGCTTCCCTGGCCATGTGCATGGAATCCGTATTCAGTGCGGTCGGGGGATGGATCTTCTTACATCAAAATCTTTCGGCGCGGGAATGGACCGGCTGCGCGGTGATGTTCGCGGCCATTGTGCTGGCAAATCTGCCTTCAAGGAGAAAAGACCATGAAAAATAAGTTTCATTTATCTTACAAAGTACTTCTGAATCTGCTGCTCGCTGTTATGCTGCTGGTTTCCTTCGGTGCTTCGGCGCACGCGGAAGAGAACGAGCCGGATCTGACCGCGCAGTATGTCTACCTGTACGATCCGTATACGAATCAGGTTCTTTACGAGAAAAACTCCACCGAACGGATGTACCCGGCGTCCATGACGAAATTCATGACCGCGGTGGTCGCGACGGAAAAACTGACCGATCTTGACCGCCGGGTAACGATTTCTTCGGAAATGCTGGCGGGATTATCCGCACGCGGCGCCAGTGTTGCCGGCTATTCCGTCGGGGATGAACCGACCGTCAAGGATCTTCTTTACGCCATGTTATTGCCTTCCGGGGCGGATGCGGCCAACGCGCTGGCGATCGCGTCTTCCGGCAGTCTCGGCGGATTTGCGAAGGAAATGAACGAAATGGCAGCCCGCATCGGGATGGAACACAGCCATTTCACCAGTCCGCACGGATTGCACGACGACGATCACTATACGACGGCGGAAGATCTCGGGAAGCTTTTGACCTTCGCGCAGAAAAACGATCTGATCCGCGAAATCATCCGGACCTGGAAATACGAAGCCGGACCGGTTGCCTCGCATCCCAACGGAATGACGTTCTTCTCGACGTCCTTAACGATTATTCAAAACGGAACCGTGAAGATTCCGGGATATGACGGAGGAAAGACCGGATTTACGGGACAGGCGGGTAGATGCCTGGAATTCTACGCGGAAATCAACGGGATGGAGCTTGTCGCGGTAGTCGCCAAGAGCCGCAATGACTACGAAAGCCTCCAGCACCTGAAGGATTCCGGGGAATTGATGTTGTGGACGGGGACGACCTATGCGCGTTATGAGGCAGAAGGTCCGTACCGCGATATCACGGTGCAGTATATCGACAGTACTGAAACGGTGCACACCTATTTGCCGTTTAAGGTGGAATACGACGTGCGGATTGCCCATCCTCCGGTCATTGAGGCAGACATCCCGGAAACGGTGGAGGGAGATTTCCGCAAACAGAAACTGAAATATCCGGTACGGGTCGTACTGGATGACGGAACGGTTTTGAAAGAAGGCGTCATCGAGGTTGTGATCCCGAAGGAACCGGAGCCCGTGAAGCGGTTCTGGAAACTCTACGGCGTCTATATCGCCTGCGGTATAGGAGCGCTGGCCCTGGTGATTGTACTGGCGGCGGCAGCCCGGCCGAAAAAGAAGAAAAGAAAGAAAAAGAACGCCTGATTTACACCGGAGCGGTTTTGTAAAGAGAACGCTTGCGCAAACCGCTAAGGCCGGCTATGATGAAGACACCTGAGGGAGTAACAGGCGAAACAAACGCGGCAGTTCGTCAGCACGTGAATTTGATCCACACTCACCGGACTGCATGAAATTGTGAGACTCAAGTACAGTGATTCTGTGCTTGGGAAAAAGAAAGACAACACCGGCACGGAACACTGTGCCGGTGTTTTGTATGAAGGCCTGTACAAAAACGCGGCAATTCATTCGAAGGGGAGGAAAAACAATGAATGAATTGGAACTCTTAACGCTATTGAAGTATGCTGGAATCGCAGGTATTGTATTGCTCGTAATTCTGTTCTTTGTCGCAGGATATGTGAAGGCTTCGCCGGATATCGCGGTCATCATCTCCGGTCTGAAAAAGACGCCGCGGGTGCTGATCGGACGCGCGGGATTCAAAATTCCGTTCCTGGAAAAAGTGGACCATCTCCATTTAGGCCAGATCAGCGTCGATATCAAGACGGATTCCTACATTCCGACCAATGACTTCATCAACGTGAAAGTTGACGCGATCGCGAAGATCCGGGTCGATACGAGCCCGGAAGGAATGCTGAAGGCGGAACGCAACTTCCTAAACAAGAAACCGGAAATGATCGCGATGGACTTACAGGATTCCTTACAGGGAAACATGCGTGAAATCATCGGCACCCTGGACCTGAAGACCATTAACACCGACCGTGATTCCTTCAGCGATCAGGTTATGGCGAAAGCTTCCAAGGACATGGAAAAACTCGGTATCGAGATCCTGTCCTGCAATATTCAGAATGTCACCGATGAAAACGGCTTGATCAACGATCTGGGTATGGACAATACCGCCAAGATCAAGAAAGACGCGGCGATTGCGAAAGCGGAAGCGGACCGTGACGTGGCGATTGCGAAGGCAGACGCGGATAAGGCGGCCAATGATGCCAGAGTAGCGGCGGCGACGGAAATCGCACAGAAGAACACCGAACTCAGCATCAAACAGTCGGAACTGAAGAGCCGTGCGGACGTCGCGAAGGCGGAAGCGGATGCGGCGTATGAAATCCAGAATCAGCAGCAGCAGAAAGTCATTCAGACCGAAACCGTCAATGCGCAGATCGCCAAGGCGGAACGCCAGGCAGAGTTACGTCAGAAGGAAGTTACCGTACGCGAACAGGAACTGGCCGCAGCGGTCATGAAGAAAGCGGACGCAGAGAAATATGCGGTGGAAAAAGCGGCGGAAGCGGCTTTGGTGAAACAGCAGAGAGAAGCGGATGCCTTACAGTATGCGGCAGAACGCAACGCGGCGGCGATCCGTGCGAAATATGAAGCGGAAGCGGCCGGCATTGCGGCCAAGGGCAAAGCGGAAGCGGAAGCTGCCAGACTGAAAGGTTTGGCGGAAGCGGAAGCCATGGAAAAGAAAGCCGAAGCCTACAAGAAATACAACGGCGCGGCAATGGCGGAAATGATGATCAAGATCATGCCGCAGATGGCTGCCGAAATTGCGAAACCGTTAGGCCAGATCGACAAGATCAATATCTACGGCACTTCCGGAAACGGCGATACCGGAGCGTCCCAGATCTCCGCAAATCTCCCGGTCGTCATGAAACAGGTATTCGATACGATGTCCGAAGCGACCGGCGTAGACCTCACGGAAATCATGCGTGCGGGTACCTACGACGCGAAAGTAAACAAAAACATTCACCTGGACGGCGATCTGAAGACAGCCAACAACTAGATCCCGGAAAAAAAGAAACCCCAGCCTGACCGGGCTGGGGTTTTTACTGTGCAGGAAATTATTCTTTCGGTAAGGACTGTAAGTATTCGTGCATGGCTTCCGCGGTTTTCTTGGAAGCGGCAACAGCTTCGACCACCGTCTTGGCGCCGGATACGACGTCGCCGGAAGTAAAGACGCCGGGTCTTGTCGTATGGCCGTTTTCATCCGCAATCAACAAGCCCCTGCGGTCGGTTTCCAGGCCTTCGGTCGTGGAAACGATCCGGTTCATGGCACCCTGGGATACCGCGACAATGACGCTGTCAGAGGGGAAGAAGGTCTCGCTGCCTTCGACATTTACGCGTTTTCCGTTCTCGTCCTCCTTCGTGTCCATGAAGATGACACCGTCGTCCTTGATTTCGACCGGGGTCTTGTTGAATTCGAAACGCACGCCTTCGAGTTTTGCGTAGGAGACTTCGTATTGCGACGCGGAGATCTGTTCGGATCTTGCGAAACAGATCACGTTGCGGGAACCGTGGCGAATCGCGGTGCGCGCAACGTCCATCGCGGAGTTTCCGACGCCGATGATGTTGACGGTATTGCCGAGATGGTAGGCGTCCGGGGAAGTCAGGTAGTCAATGGCGAAATGGACGTTGCCAAGCGATTCTCCCTTGATGACTAACGTCTTGGGCCGCCAGGTGCCGGTTCCGACGAAGATGGCCTTGTAACCGTCGCGGAACAGATCGTCCACCGTGATGGAAGTTCCGATTGTGGTATTGGGGCGTACCTTGATTCCCTTTAAGCGGAGATGACGGTATTCGAAGTCATCCAGAACGGATTTCGGCAGACGGAATTCCGGAATGCCGTAACGCAATACACCGCCGATCTTATCGCGGATTTCAAAAATTGTTACA
>CACZNO010000123.1 GCA_902782505.1 uncultured Erysipelotrichaceae bacterium
AAAAAACTGTGAGGCTCGTTGAGCCTCACAGCTTTTACTTTTTTTCATCAACTTCCTTACGAAGTGACTTCTATCCGCGGTTTTTTTGTTTATATCAGACTGCCTGGAAGATTCCCCATAGTAACAAGATCCCGATATAGGTAAACGCATTGGCCAAAAATGCGTACAGCCAGATCCGGAATTTCTTCTTGTCTTTCCACATGATGGAATAAGCGATCGCTTCCGCAAGGAACACGAAGAGTTCAAAGATGGGCAGGACAAAGACATACGCATAGAAACTGATCGCCGAATCGAAGAAGATGACCGCAAAGTTCAGGATGACGGTCGTGACCAGGTTGACGATCACAATGGAACGGATCTTGTCCTTGAAGCCAAAGAGAATACCCAACAATACTTCCAGAAGAATCGTAACGGCGATGCGGATCAGGGAATTGATCAGAATTCCCCGATAATCGAAGATTTCCTTCGCAGACGACGTTTCAAAGTCGAAAAGGTACACGGCGTCAAAGGTGAATCGGCTTAAAGGTTCGCTGACATAGTGCGCGCCGGTGGATGGAACATAGATCAGGATCTTGAAATCATCCGGCGGATAATACGTCCAGGAAAACATCTCCTTGGCGGAACAGCCGCGCGCATAGTTGAGGAAAAAATAGCCGTCCGGGTCTTCGTAGGAACGGAAGAAGGCGAGGGCGTCCTCATTATCGATGGGACGTGCTTCATCATCCGCGTGCCAGGGACCGTGATCTTGTTTCTTGGAAAGAAGGGTTACATAGAATTGTTCTTCCGGTGCATTCTCGAATCGCACGGTGACGCTGGGCTTTGGACCCATATCCGCATGAACGCTGCGGATACAGCACGTAAACACCAGATAGACCGACAACAAGCCGAAGAACAGTTTTCGCGCTGTTTTTACCATTTGACTTTGGATTCCTTTCCGGCCGCCAAACGTTCAATGTTGGTCTTATGCCGTACGATGATCAGCATCCATAGGACGCAATAACAGAGTAAAACAAGGCCTTTCATCTTGCAGAGCAAGCCTCCGATGATCGCCAGAGGAAAGGTCGTCATGGAGCCCAGCGAGACATACTTGGTGAACTTCACGACTAAGAACATCCCCAGTAACGGCAGCAGCAATACCCACGGATAAAGCGCAAACTCGAAGAAGATGCTGCCCCAGACGAAACCCCAGGAACTTGCGACAGCCTTGCCGCCTTTGAAATGGGCAAAGCACGGGAAACAATGACCGAACGGTACGGCGATTCCGAAAATCAGGGAATAGGCGTACGCGTAATCACCGAGCGGCAGTTTCTGGATAATCGCCATCGGAATCGCACATTTGATCACATCCAGCGCAATTACGAGGAAACCCGCAAAGAAACCCAAAACACGCCCGGCGTTGGTTCCGCCGAGATTTCCGGATCCGTGTTTCCGAAGATCCGTATGATAAATATACTTGCTGACCCATAAGGCATTGGATACCGAACCTACCAGATATCCCAGCACCAGAAATAAAAGAATATATCCGACATTCATAAGCGTGTACCTTCTTTATGAACTTATTATACATGATACAAGGCGAAAGTTCGATGACGAAAATCGCACGCGTAAGATACGGTGAAATATGATAAAATAGTACGGTGAGGTAGTTTATGGCGAGTAACAGTTACAACGAAAAAAGCATACAGGTTCTCGATGAGCTTGATGCCGTAAGAAAACGCCCGGGAATGTATATCGGTTCCACCGATTCCCGCGGACTCCATCAATTGGTCTGGGAAATCCTGGACAACGCGATGGACGAGGCGTTAAACGGATACGGCAAGGAAATCGAGATCCGTTTAAATAAAGACGGTTCCATCAGCGTCACCGACCACGGCCGCGGGATGCCGGTAGGAAGACATGCTTCCGGAGTCAGCACCCTGCAGGTTATTTTCTGTAAGCTGCACGCCGGCGGGAAGTTTACTTCCGAAGGCGGCTATAAAACCGCGGGCGGTTTACACGGGGTCGGCGCGACAACGGTCAACGCTTTATCCAAATGGGTGGAAGTCATTTCCAACTACAACGGTCATTCCTACCGTATGCGTTTTGAAGACGGCGGAAAAAAGATCGGAAAACTCGAGGATCTGGGGCCGACCCGCAAAACCGGCAGCGTTGTGACATTTTTACCGAATAAGAAAATCTTCAGCACGGTGGATTTCCGTTACGCCGATATCTGTGAACACTGCCGCGAACAGGCATTTTTGATGTCCGGACTGAAATTTATCGTAACGGACGAACGCTCCAACCGCCGCGAAGAATACCAGTACGAAGACGGATTGAAGAGCTTCCTGGCATATCTTCATGAAGGACGCAAGACGATTACTCCTCCGGTGCGCTTTACCGGGGAATCTGCGGGGATCCAGATTGATTTTGCGTTCCAGTATCTGGATGAATACCGTGAAAACTGCCTATCCTTTGTCAATATGGTATCGACGACGGACGGCGGAAGCCATGAGGTCGGATTCCGTACAGGCTTCACCAAAGCTTTCAACGAATTTGCGCGGGAACACGGATTCCTCAAGGAAAAAGACAAAAACTTCGAAGGGGACGATATCCGCGAAGGTCTGACTGCGATCTTATCAATCAACGTACCGGAAAATATCCTGCAGTTCGAAGGACAAACCAAAGGAAAGCTCGGAACGCCGGAAGCTAAACCGGCTGTGGAAAATCTCATTTATGAACAGTTGAAATACTGGCTGCAGGAAAACATGCAGGATGCGGGGATGCTGGCAGAACGGTGTGTCCGCGCCCAGAAACTGAAAGCCGATATCCGCAAGATGAAGGATGCCGCCCGCAATAAGAAAAAGAACGCCAAGGCGGAAATGATGATTTCCGAGAAACTGACGCCGGCATTGTCGAAAGACAGTTC
>CACZNO010000124.1 GCA_902782505.1 uncultured Erysipelotrichaceae bacterium
AGGATGACGTCGTTGATGGCCTCGGCTTTTGTCAGATCCATCTTTCCGTTGAGGTAGGCGCGCTCCGTAAATTCGCCGCGCTCCGCCAGTTCGCATCCCGCCTCGATCAGGCTCATCAGAACTTCGCTTGTCACAAGTCTGCCGCCGTGACAGGACACTTCCGCCATGTCTTCGCCGGTGTAGCTTCTAGGCGCACGGTAAATTGTCACGATGACCTCGTCCACAAAGTCGGAAGTTTCCGGATTGCGCAGGATGCCATAGTGCGCGGTGTACCCCGGCGCGTCTTTCAGGTCCTTGGAAAATACTTTCGATAAAATTTCAAAGGTATCCGGTCCGCTGACGCGGATCACGGAGATTGCGCCGGTATCATAGCCTGTCGCTACGGCGCAGATCGTCTTCTCCAGCATGTCCCTTCCTCCTTCCTTATTCTTCTTCGTCCGGGAAGTCCTTGTGCTCGGCGTACTTTCGCCTTGCGGGGACTTCCGTGATTTCCTTTTCCGGATAACGGTACGCGGATAACTTTCCCCCGAATACGCATCCGGTGTCGATGTTCAAGGCGTTTTCATAACGGCGCGCTTCCCTTACCGGAGAATGTCCGAATACGACGAACGGTTTTCCCTGGTAGGACGCCGCCCAGTCCGCGCGCACCGGATAACCGTATTCATCGGTCGATCCGTCGATGTCTCCGTAAAGACAGAACGTCCGGACTCTCTCGCCGGTTCTTCCGATCATCTCTTCCTTGATTCCCGCGTGCACGACCAGAAGCTTCCCTTTATCAAACGTTATATAAAGAGGAAGGTCTTCCAGAAACTGCCGGACTTCTTCGCGGAAAGCCTTCATCTCTTTTTCGAATTCCGCGGCAGTCGTCTCCAGACCCCGCATCAGCTTTACCGGGTTTCCCTGAAGATAACGGCGCAGCATGTCGTCGTGGTTGCCGATCACGTAATATGCGTTCCCGGCTTTCACAGTCTTCATGACGAGTTTAATACAGGGCACGGACGCCGGACCGCGGTCCGTCAGGTCCCCGACAAAGACGCAGGTCCTTCCGTCCGGATGTACATAACCGTTTTCCGTTTCCCGGTATCCGAGTTTCTCCAACAGTTCCGAAAGTTCTTCAAAACACCCGTGCACATCGCCGATGATGTCCAGGGGAGTTGAAAGACCGGTTTTATCAAGGAAGCGGTAAGATTTCTTCATCGTCTTATATTCTCTTTTCATTATACCTGTAAGATTGTAAAAAGACACTCTTTCAAACCGTATTTGCCGTGATAGAATAAGGTAGAAACGGAAATGAAAGACGATGAGATTACTGTTTATACGGCACGGGGAGCCGGATTATCAAAAAGATTCCCTGACGGAACGCGGATGGAAAGAGGCCAAGCTTCTCGCAAAGCGCATCGCGCCCATGGACATCAAGGAGTATTACTGTTCGCCGTTGGGACGCGCCAAGGATACCGCGAACCCAACGCTGGCACTCGCCGGGCGGGAAGCGGAGGAGATGCCGTGGCTCAGGGAATTCTGGCCGAAGATCCTGCGTCCGGACAAAAAGGGAGACCGCGCCATCAGCTGGGACTGGTGGCCGAATGACTGGACGCCGGATGACCGGTATTATTCTTATGATACCTGGCATGAAACGGAAATCATGAAAGAAGGACACGTGTACGAAGAATACCGCAAAGCCGCCGACGGAATCGACAGGATCCTGGCGGAACACGGGTATGTGCACGAGGGAAAGATCTTCCGCGCGGTAAAGCCGAACCACGACACCCTGTGTTTCTTCTGTCATTACGGGATTACTTCGGTGCTGGTCAGCCATATCACGCATGTAAGTCCGATGATCTTCTGGCACAACTTCGTCATGACCCCGACCTCTGTCACTTCCTTAAATACAGAAGAACGGGAAGAGGGAACGGCGATCTGGCGCATCGACCAGTGGGGAGATACTTCCCATCTCTATAAACACAACATGCGGCCTTCGTTCGCCGCGAGGTTCCGGGAGACCTACGACGATCCCGACGACTTTCATCTCTATAACGACTGGGAGGTAGAACATGAATTGCCCGAATTGTAATCACGAAGTAAAAGACGACGAAGTATTCTGCCCGCACTGCGGACTGAAGATCACCCGCGAACCGGCGAAGGAAGCGATGGACAAGACGACCGAGGCTCTGCACATCCTTTCCGACGCGGATTACGCAAAACAGGAAGAAGAGAAAAACGAAAAAAAAAAAAAAAAACCGGAAGAAAAGAAAGAAGAAGAAACCGCAAAGGAACGCTCAATCCTGGATCCGGACGAGAATGATATCGATTCGCCGCGTCCGCCCAAGCACATCGGCGACCCCAAGGCCAAGTACATCTATTTCGCCAGCGAAGACGATCTGATCGTACCGTACGAATACCGCCCGGTGACCGGATGGGGATTCTTCGGATATTCCTTATTATTTGTTCTCCCCGTGATCGGATGGATCGCGGCGATCGTTTTCGCCTTCAACAACCACAACCTCGCGCGCAAGGGATTCGCGCGAATGGCACTGATCTGGCTGATCCTCGCGGCCCTGACGGTTTTCTGCCTGGTGTACTTCAAGGCGCCCGTCATTCAGCCGTTGGTGGAATGGGTGTTGAAGATCTGGCCCTTCAAATAATATCTTCTTAATACAAGCGCAAGACCGCGGGACTCCGCGGTTTTTCATTTCTTAGGG
>CACZNO010000125.1 GCA_902782505.1 uncultured Erysipelotrichaceae bacterium
ACGGTGCGTACGGAAGCTTTCTATCAGGCTTATAACGCGTCGACGGCCGTTGAGACCGCGTTCGTCCTGAAAACCCTCGGCGTTCAAATCTCCCGGAAGGATATGTACGAGGGTCTTTTGAATACTGTCTGGGCCGGACGTTTTGAAAAGGTATCCGACGATCCGGAAGTGATTCTTGACGGCGCGCATAACGAGGAAGGAATCCGCGCGCTATGCGAAACGATCCGCCAACGGGGAAAGCCGTGCACGATTGTCTTTGCGGCATTGAAAGATAAGGAAACCGACCGCATGATCGAGTCCCTTCTCGGGGTTTCCGATGATATAATAATTACAGAATTTCAGTTCTACAGGGATAAAGGCGCCTTTGAAATCGCAAAGGACTACGGCGTTACCGTGATTCCCGATTATAACGAAGCGATCCAAACGGCTTTAAGCCGCGTCGACCGCACAATCATTATCACCGGTTCCCTGTATTTCATCTCTCTGGTACGATCTTATTTCGTGCGACCGATATAGAAAGGAGGCTTGGGTATGATCTTGACTGCACAAATCATATGCCTTTTTCTGTTGACTCTGACCGGCTGGATAACCTTCCGGAAATTTCCTCTGAAGATCACCGTAAAACCGCTGATCCAGGTGAGCTTACTGTTGGTAATGGCGCTGGTCCTTTCCTATTTTTCCTTGATGGTGGGGGTGTTTGGATTTCCGAGCCTGAAGATCGGAATATCCCAGGTTCCCCTGATCCTGATCGGATTGGTGTACGGGCCTTCGTACGGGTTTATTGCCGGATTGGCGTATGACGTGCTGGGACTGATCGTGACGCCGACGGATCTTCCGTTTTTGGGGTTTACGCTCGGGAATGTGCTGGTATGCGTGATTCCGGGATGGATCATGGCGAAAAACCGGAATCTTTCCTTTGAAAAAGTACGCGCGGCGGTCTTGGCCGGATGCGTATTGTTTTCCGTCATCCTGATCGCGTCGATTCTGATCATGAAGGAAAACTTCCCGTTTGCGATGAGCGAAACCGAACGTACGGCGGTATGCGTTTTGTCCGGTATTTATCCGGTGTTGATGTTTCTGGTCTTTCTCTGGATCCGGAAGAAGAGTTCCGCGGCTTTGGCGGATACCGGGATCCTGTTGTCCGTGCTGGCGGTGGACGCGGGGATCAATCTCTTTTTGAATCCGTTATGGTTACAGATCATGTACGGAATCCCGTATCTGGGAAGCTTTGTGTTACGGATCGTGAAACTGTTGGTGGTCGTACCGGTGGATCTTACCCTGGTGACGATTTTATATCGAATCGGAAAACGGTTCTGGAAAGGATAGTTATGGGAAAATACAGCCAATTGATTGAATGGATCAAAAACAGCAGGTCGACCGTATTCTTCGGCGGCGCGGGTGTATCGACGGAAAGCGGAATCCCGGATTTCCGTTCGCAGGACGGTCTCTATCACCAGAAATACGCCTATCCTCCCGAGGAAATCATTTCGCATTCGTTTTTCATGCACGATACGGAAGAATTCTACCGTTTCTACAAAGACCGCATGATTTACGAGGACGCCAAACCCAACCGCACCCACAAGGTCCTGGTCGAAATGGAAAAGAAGGGCCTGTGCGACGCGGTCATCACGCAGAATATTGACGGATTGCACCAGGCTGCCGGCTCGAAAAATGTCATTGAACTGCACGGCTCCGTCCTGCGCAATACCTGCATGCGCTGCGGAAAGAAGTATGACCTGAACTACGTCATGGAACATGAGGGCGTGCCGCGCTGCGAAAAGTGCGGCGGCATCGTAAAGCCGGACGTTGTCCTGTACGAGGAAGGGCTCAACGAGGAAGACATCGAAAACGCCATCCGCGCCATTGAGGAAGCGGAAGTACTGATCATCGGCGGAACGTCGCTGGTCGTTTATCCCGCCGCCGGCATGATCCGTTATTACCGCGGCAACAAACTTGTCTTGATCAACCGCAGCTCCACTCCCTATGACAACTATGCGAATCTGGTATTCCATGATTCGTTGGGGAATGTATTTGAAGAAATCGGAAAAGAACTGTAAAACAGCCTGATAAAGATGCTCTGAAATGTGCTAAAAAAGTAACAGCGGGTTAATAATAACCCAATAACTACCGTACCTATCACAAATACCGAGAAGACAGAATCATTTGTCTTCCGGTTTTTTGAAGCCGTTTGGCAGGAAAAGAGGTTTTACGAGAAAAAACAAGGAAACTTGTGATTTCTTTGAAAACGGTTACACAAAATAAGGTATAATAGAATTGATCTAATATGGAGGA